>JAEWFB010000040.1 GCA_023389095.1 Actinomycetes bacterium | reverse complement strand
TCGTCCTGGAGATGGACGAGATCAACGACGACTTCCCCGAGACCGACGTCGTGCTCGTCATCGGCGCCAACGACACGGTCAACCCGGCCGCCGCCGAGGACCCGGGCTCGCCGATCGCCGGCATGCCGGTGCTGCAGGTGTGGAACGCCAAGGACGTCGTCGTGTTCAAGCGCTCGATGAACGCGGGGTACGCCGGCGTGCAGAACCCGCTCTTCTTCCGCGACAACAGCGCCATGCTCTTCGGCGACGCCAAGGAACGCGTCGAGGACATCATCAAGGCCCTCTGACCGCAACCCGGCTGCCTCGAGGCTCCCGCCTTACGGCACCGAACGAGTCGTTCGGTGCCGAACGCGTCGGTGCACCCACGTGTTCGACGCGTGCCGACGTGTTCGCCACCGAACGACTCGTTCGGTCAGTGGCGGGTGTGGCTGGCGGTCAGCCGGCGTGGCGTCGGCTGCGGTCCCGGGCGAGGGCCGCCTCGATCCGTGCTCGGACCTCGGTCGGGCGGTGGAGGTCGGCCCAGGTCAGGCGGACGACCTCGTACCCCAGGCGTCGGAAGGCGTCTTCCCGACGCTTCTCCGCGAACAACAGCGTCTGGGCGTCGGCCGGCGAGTCCACCGCGTACTTGCTTCGGCCGTCGAACTCCACAAGGACGCGACTGCCTCGGATGACGAAGTCCGCTCGCTCGGGCATCCCGTGGACGCCGACAGTGCCCGGCTCGAACTGCGGCTCGAGATCGTACCCGAGACCGCGCAGCACCAGCGCCGTCATCGACTCGCCGGGGGACTCGTGCCTCGGGTCGAGCCACGGGAGAGCGGCGCGCGCCCGGATGAGCCCACGCTGTCCGCGAAGGGCTGCGGCCGCTGCCTCGACCTGACGTCGCGTGGCATCACCGCGTCTGAGCGCGGCGTCACCTGCCACGACCAGCGAGGCGGCGTCGCGCAAACCGGCCTGCACGACGGCCAGAGCCGGGTGGACCGTCCGCTCGCCGTGGGGCAACGCCGACACCTCGACGGGCTCGTGGATGTGTACCCGGCTGTAGGAGCGGAACGTCGTCTCACTTCCCTTCCACATGAGGTGGACCGTGCCGAGGTCGACCGCCTCCAGGGGGAGACCCAGGAGCACCAGGGCCGAACCGTGGCTGGCGACGGCGTGGCCCTCGTACTCCTGCAGCAGGGCCGTCGTGCGCAGCAGATGACGGTCGCGGCCGTCGCGCGGCCGACGAGTCGCGTACCAGCCGCGGTGCAGCGGGAAGGCCTGTCCGGCGCGGACGCGTCGACGCAGCTCGGCACTCGTGATGCCGAGGTGACGTGCGTGCGCGGCCGAGACGACGTCGTCATGAGCCAGGGAGGCGAGGTCCATGCCGTCGATGGTGCTCCACCCTCGCGATGCTGCGCTCCGGGCCTGTGGACAACGCTCGAGGTCCGGGTGCGAACGCGCGGCAACATGCCGAACGCGCCGGTGCACCGGCGCGTTCGGCACCGAACGAGTCGTTCGGTTGAAATGGAGGGGTGGGGAAGGGTCAGACCTTGGCGGGAACCTCCTTGGCGCCCTCTTCCTCTCCCGAGGCCAGCTTGCTATTGCGGCGCGAGTAGCCGAAGTAGATGGCGAAGCCGAGGACCATCCACACGATGAACCGCAGCCACGTCTCGAGCGAGAGGTTGAGCACGAGATAGAAGCAGGCCAGGGCCGAGAGCCACGGCACGACAGGGTTGCCCGGCACCTTGAAGGACCGCTTGAGGTCGGGGCGGCGCTTGCGCAGGATCGGGATGGCGATCGAGACGAGCATGAAGGCGGTCAGCGTGCCGATGTTGACCATCTCCTCGAGCTTGCCGATCGGGGTCAGCGAGGCGATGAGGGCGACGAGGGTGCCGATGATGAGCGTCAGGCGAACCGGCGTGCCGGTCCGCTCGCTCGTACGACCGAGCGAGGCCGGGATGAGACGGTCGCGGCTCATCGCGAAGGTGACGCGGGTGGCGCCGATCATGAGGGTCATGACGACCGTCGTGAGGCCGGCGACGGCGCCGGCCGAGACCAGCGTGGCGTAGCCGTCCTTGCCGACGTCGGAGAAGGCGGTCGCGAGGGCGGCCTTCGGGTCGATCTTCGTGTAGTTCACCATGCCGGTGATGACGAGCGAGACGGCCATGTAGAGGATCGTGCAGATGACGAGCGAGCCGATGATGCCGCGGGGAAGGTCGCGCTGCGGGTTCTTGGCCTCCTCGGCCGTCGTCGCGACGACGTCGAACCCGATGTAGGCGAAGAAGACGACCGCGGCGCCGGACATGATGCCGAGGATGCCGAAGGTCACGGGCTCGATGCCGGTCATCCACTGGAGCAGGGGCGTCGTCAGGCCCGAGGCTGCCGCGCCCGACTGGGCCGGCGGGATGAACGGCGACCAGTTGTCCCGGTTGATGAAGCCGATGCCCGCGACGATGACGAACAGCACGATGAAGAGCTTGATGGCGACGAGGACGAGGTTGACCCGCAGCGACTCCTTGATGCCCACCGCGATGAGGACCGTGAGGACCGCGACGAGCAGGAAGGCTGCGAGGTCGAAGTGCGAGCCTGGCCCGACCGATGACGGCCAGGTGATCCCCAGTTGCCCCAGGAACGTGACGAGGTACTCGGACCAGCCCTGCGCCACGACGCTGGCGCCGAGCATGAGTTCGAGGAGCAGGTCCCAGCCGATGATCCAGGCGACGATCTCGCCGAGCGTCGCGTACGAGAAGGTGTAGGCCGAGCCGGAGATCGGCACCGTCGAGGCGAACTCGGCGTAGCAGAGGGCGGCGAGCCCGCAGACGATCGCGCCGATGACGAAGGACAGGGCGATCGACGGGCCGGCGTACTCCTTGGCGGCCTTGCCGGTCAGCGTGAAGATGCCGGCGCCGATGATGACGCCGATGCCGAAGACCGTGAGGTCGACGGCGGACAGGCGCCGCTTCAGGTGGTGCTCGGCCTCGTCGGCCGCGGCCATCGTGGCCTCGATCGACTTGGTGCGGAAGATGCTCATGTGGGCCTCCCGGGATGGAGTGCGTTCGTCAGCATCTGCCCAACGTAGACCCCGCGCGTGCCCACGGCGAGCCCTGCTGTGGCCGAGTCCAACCCGCGGTCCGAGGCCTCGCGAGGCGGTGTTCGCGGTGTGTTTCGGGCGGGTATGTGCCCAGGTTCAGTCGGTGTCCGGCGACGCGTCGGTCGCGGTCTCAGGCGTCGCGGGATCCGCTGTCGCGCACGGGCCAGATGGGTCCGGTGTCGGCGCCTCGGCGGCGTCGCTTGAGGTCGTCGCTCTCGTAGACCGTCTCGGGGCGAGGGCCGCGCTGCACGGGGACGGCCCGGGAGTAGGAGTCGAGCCGCTCCTGGATCGGGTTGTGGGTGCGGTGGACGTCGGGGTAGCTGCCGCTCGAACCCGTGGGGCTGATGGGGCTCGCGGGAGGCGTCGTGCCGCCCGGCCCGCCCGGCCCGCCCGGCCCGCCGGGTCCGCCCGGTCCAGCCGGACCACCCGTGCCTCGAGGGCCGTCGTCGGGGAAGTCGGGCAGGTCGGTGGCGAACGCCTCGTAGTCCTCGTCGCCCGGCGGCGGCATGATGTGGAAGATCTCGGCGCAGATGATGCGGTAGGTGCGGTCGGGGTCCGGAACCCACTTGACCTCGCGGAGGGCCTGGTCCTGGCCGGCGCTCTCGAGGACGAACTTGCCGAAGCCGAGCAGCCGCCCCGGCGGCGTGCGCACGTAGCTCATGTCGGTGACCTTGAGCAGCGGCATCATCGCGACCTTCTTGGTGATGATGCCGTAGCGCAGGAGCAGCCTCTTGTCCGTCGCGAGGAACCAGTGGTTGCCGTGGTCCAGGAGGATCCACAGCAGCCGCAGCAGGACGGCGAGGAAGACCCACCAGAAGAGGGTGCCGATCCCCTGCGTCGTGCGGGTGACGTTGGAGTCGACCCAGATGGCGAGGGCGAGGGCTGCCACGGTGGAGGCGACGGGCTCGATGAGCACCGCCCAGTGGGAGTGCACCGCGACGACGAGCTTCTCGCCGGGCAGCAGGACCCGCTCGACGCCCTTGGGCGCGTCGCGCGTCAGTCGAAGCGGCACGGTGGCCTCCTCACCCGGCCAGGGTCACCGGTTCAGGAGCGAGTTGAAGAAGGCGAGGATCGCGTGGAAGCCGTCGACGATGACGCCCCAGATGCTGCTGACGATGTCGGCGGCCTTGGTCGGCGACGTGAAGATGGCGTACACGAAGAACGCCAGCACCACGATCAGGATGACTTTCTTGGCCTTGGGGCCCATCGTGTGTCGCTCCTTGGAGGGTTGGGCCGAGGCTGCCCTGACAGTCACAACGGCACAGGAATGGCACCAGTGTGCCGCACGGGGCTGCTGTGGCGAGCCACCGGAGCCCGCGTGTTGGGTGCGGGCGTCGATATCCTCGGCGGGTGCCGCGCCCGACCCCGACGTTCGCCGACGACCTGCGAGACGCCCTGACCCGGGCGGTCCGAGGGGTCGACGAGCGACAGCTCGCCCGCGCCACCGAGGCGCTCGTGGAACGCTACCGCGCCGTGGCCCCCGCGGGCGCGCCGATCCTCGCGTCGCCGGTCCACGTGCTGGCCTACGCGGCCTACCGGATGCCGGCCACGCACGCGGCCCTCGCGCGGATCCTCGCCGAGGTGGCGGCGTCGGGGTTCGAGCCGACGAGCCAGCTCGACCTCGGCGGCGGCACGGGAGCGGCCGCGTGGGGCGCGGCCTCGGCCTTCCCGACGCTCGAGCGCATCACCGTGCTCGACCAGGTGGAGGAGGCACTGCGCCTCGGGCGCACCCTGGCATCCGACGCGTCGGCTGCCTCGTTGCGGTCCGCGCGGTTCGACCGTGCGGTGGCCGGGCGCTGGCCCGACGAGCACGCCGACCTCGTCACGGTCTCGTACGTGCTGAGCGAGCTCGGCGCGTCGCAGCAGGAGGCTCTGGTCGCCGACGCCATGGCGCGGGGTCGCGTCGTGGTCGTGGCCGAGCCGGGGACGCCGGACGGTTACGCCCGCGTGCTCCGCGTCCGCGACGCGTTCCGGGCCGCAGGCTGGACGTTGCTGGGCCCGTGCCCGCACGCGGCGGACTGCCCTCTGCTGCAACCGGACTGGTGCCACTTCGCTGCCCGCGTCAACCGGTCGGCCGAGCACCGGCGGCTCAAGGGTGGAGAGCTGTCCTACGAGGACGAGAAGTTCTCCTGGGTCGCCGCGGCCGCACCGGGCGTCGTCGTGACGCAGCCGGCGTCGGCGCGCATCCTGCGGCACCCGTTGAAGCGCAAGGGACTCGTCGAGTTCCAGGCCTGCCGGCCCGATGGTTCCGCCGGCCGGGAGGTCGTGTCGAAGAAGAGCGGCGAACGGTACCGAGCTGCACGCGACGCCGAGTGGGGCGACGTGCTGCCCCGCTGACGCGTCGGTCAGACGACGCCGTAGAGGCGGTCGCCGGCGTCGCCGAGGCCCGGGACGATGTAGCCCTTCTCGTTGAGCCGCTCGTCGACGGTGCCGAGGACGACCTTGACCGGGACGCCGAGCGACTCGGTCTGCCGACGCAGGTGCTCGACGCCCTCGGGGGCCGCGAGGAGGCACACGGCGGTGATGTCGTCGGCGCCGCGCTGCACGAGGTAGGTGATGGCGTCGGCCATCGACCCGCCCGTCGCGAGCATCGGGTCGAGCACGAAGACCTGGCGGCCGGTGAGGTCGTCAGGCAGGCGGTTGGCGTAGGTGACCGGCTCGAGCGTCTCCTCGTTGCGCTGCATGCCGAGGAAGCCGACCTCGGCGCTCGGCAGCAGCGCCACCATGCCCTCGAGCATGCCGAGACCGGCACGCAGGATCGGCACGATGAGCGGCTTGGGATTGGACAGCTTGATGCCCGTCGTCGGGGCCACCGGCGTCTCGATCTCGAACGGCTCGACGCGGACGTCGCGGGTGGCCTCGTAGGCCAGCAGCGTCATGAGCTCCTGGGCGAGGCGGCGGAACGTCGGGGAGTCGGTCCGCTTGTCGCGCAGGTAGGTGAGCTTGTGGGCGATGAGCGGGTGGTCTGCGACGTGGACGTCCATGGGTGGAAACTTAGCGCGTGGCCAAGCGATC
>JAEWFB010000455.1 GCA_023389095.1 Actinomycetes bacterium | reverse complement strand
CCGGCGCCGGCTGGGCCACGCTCATCACGGCTGTCGCCAAGTCGCTCATCCTGCTCTGGATGGCCTTCCGTCGCGGCACCGTCCGGTGGAGCCTGCCCGACAGCCTCGTGCAGTGGCGCGCCGTCGTCGTGCCGCTCTTCGTCCTCGCCCTGCCGCTCGGGATCACCGAGCTGTTCTGGACCGTCGGCACGTTCCTCTACAACGTCGTCTTCAGCCGGCTCGGCGACGCGACGCTCGCCGCGGCGCAGATCGTCACGACGCTCGAGGGCGTCTTCATCGTGGGCAGCATCGGCCTGATGAGCGCCACGACGACCCTCGTCGGGCGCTCGGTCGGGCGCGGCGACGTCGGAGACGCCATGGCCTGGGTCCGGCGCCTCACCCGCGCCGGCGTCGGCACCGCCGCGGTCTTCGGCGTCCTCTTCGCCACCTCGGTGCTCCTGCTCGACGCGCTGTTCGGCGAGGCCGGCCGCGACGTGCGGGTCATGGCGGGCGTCGGCATCCTCATGAACGCCGCCTTCCAGGTGGTCAAGGTGCGCAACATGATCGTCGGGGCGGGCGTGCTGCCGAGCGCCGACGACGTGCGCGGCGTCATCATGGGCGACGTCATCGGCGCGTTCGCGGTCGGTCTGCCGCTCGCGGTCCTGCTCGGCCTGCACACGCCGCTCGGCTTCGTCGGCATCTTCGCCGCGCGCATCATCGAGGAGCTGGCCAAGCTCTCGGTCTTCACGTGGCGGGCCCGCCGCATCCGCTGGGAGCGCCTCGTCGTCGCGCGGGAGCCGCTGCCGGCCTGACCCGACCCACCCCACCGAGGTGCCTGACGCGACCCGCGTCGGGCACCCGTCGGATGTCAGGGCGCCTCGGGCTCCTCGCCCGCCCCGGCCCCCTGCGTGCGCTCGAGGTGGTCGAGCACGTCACGCCGCTCGAAGCGCCGGTGCCCGCCGAGCGTGCGGACGCTCGGGAGCAGGCCCGAGCGGGCCCACTTGGTCACGGTCGTCACCGACACGCGGAACAGCCGCGCGACCTCGGCCGGTGTCATGAGGTCGACGTGCTCGTCGCTCGTCGGCCCCTCGTCATGACTCGTCATGGCTCCCCCAGCGTCCCCTCACCGAAACCCGGTGCCCCTGTGGACGTACCCACCCGGACGGTTCCGATGACGGCGCCCCCGCCGCACCGGACCCCGGCGGCGCACCCCACGCCTGCCGCCGGACCGACGAACGCCGCCCCCTCGACGACGTCCCGCACCGACGATAGGCCCCCACGGCCCTTTCTGGTGGGGATTGCCCCGGGTGTTGGAGAGTAAGGGGATGCCGAACCGCCTCGCCACCGCCACGAGCCCCTACCTCCTCCAGCACCGCGACAACCCCGTGGACTGGCAGGAGTGGGGGCCGGAGGCGTTCGCCGAGGCACGGGAGCGCAACGTGCCCGTGCTGCTGTCGGTCGGGTACGCGGCGTGTCACTGGTGCCACGTCATGGCCCACGAGTCCTTCGAGGACGACGCCGTCGCCGCGGCCCTCAACGCGCGGTTCGTGCCGGTGAAGGTCGACCGCGAGGAGCGGCCCGACATCGACGCCGTGTACATGTCCGCCGTGACGGCCACGACGGGACAGGGCGGATGGCCGATGACCGTGTTCCTCACGCCGGAGGGCGAGCCGTTCTTCGCCGGCACCTACTTCCCACGCGACCACTTCCTGCGCGTCCTGGCCGCCCTCGACGAGGCGTGGCGCACCCGTGAGGACGAGGTGCGCGCGTCGGGCACCCACATCGCCACGGCCCTGCGCGAGGGCCTGCGCTCCCCCGACCCCCTCGACCCTGCGCCGGACCTGCTCGAGAAGGCCGTCGGGCTGCTGGCGCGCCAGTTCGACGCGCGCTCAGCCGGATTCGGCGGCGCTCCCAAGTTCCCGCCGTCGATGGTGCTCGAGTTCCTGCTCCGCCACCACGCCCGCACCGGAGACCCGACGGCGCTCGAGCTCGCCTCGCGGACCTTGGAACGGATGGCCCGCAGCGGCCTCTACGACCAGCTCGGCGGCGGCTTCGCCCGGTACGCCGTCGACGCCGACTGGGTGGTGCCGCACTTCGAGAAGATGCTCTACGACAACGCGCTGCTGCTGCGCGCGTACGCGTCGTGGTGGCGCCTCGACGGCGGGAACCTCGCCGAACGCGTCGTCCGCGAGACGGCGACGTTCCTGCTTCGCGACCTGCGCACGCCCGAGGGCGGGTTCGCCTCCTCGCTCGACGCGGACGCCGACGGCATCGAGGGGCTGACGTACGCGTGGACCCCCGCTCAGCTGCGCGAGGTGCTCGGCGACGACGCCCACGCGGCGGCCGAGCTCTTCGCGGTGACGGCGGCGGGCACCTTCGAGCACGGCGCCTCGACCCTCCAGCTGCCGCGAGACCCCGACGACCGGCAGTGGCTCGACCTCGTGCGCTCCCGGCTCCTCGAGGCGCGGGGGCTGCGCCCGCAGCCGGCGCGCGACGACAAGGTCGTCACCTCGTGGAACGGGCTCGCCGTCGCGGCGCTCGCGGACGCCGGTGCGCTCCTCGGCGAGGCGGAGTGGGTCGAGGCGGCCGCGCGGTGCGCCCGGCACGTGCTCGACGTCCACGTGCACGAGGGTGTGCTGCTGCGGGCCTCCCGAGACGGTCGCGCGGGCGAGGCACGAGGCGTCGCCGACGACCACGGCAACCTGGCCGAGGGGCTCCTGGCCCTGCACCGGGCCACCGGAGACGCGGCGTGGCTGGCGCGAGCGCGCGGTGTCCTCGAGGGCGCCCGGTCCTTCGCGGCCCACGACGGCGGCTTCCACGACACCGCCGCCGAGGCCGAGCCGCTCTACCTGCGCCCGCGCAGCGCCGCCGACAACGCCGAGCCGTCCGGCCAGTCCGCCCTCGCCGGCGCGTTCGTCGCCCTCGGTGCGCTGACGGGCGACCCCGAGGCGCTGGCCGTGGGC
>JAEWFB010000640.1 GCA_023389095.1 Actinomycetes bacterium | reverse complement strand
CGCCGGTCTCGACCTGGCTGCCGACGCTCGCGAGGATCTCGCGGACCCGGGCGGCCATGGGGGCGGCGAGGACCGTCTCCATCTTCATCGACTCGAGCACGAGCACCGGCGCACCGGCCGCGACCTCGGCACCGACCTCGACGGGCGTCGCGACGACGAGCGCGGGTGCGGGCGAGCGGACGACGCCGCCCTCGTCGCGGCTGACGCGGTGGGTGACACCGTCGACCTCGACGAGCTGGACGGGACCGTGCGTCGCCGTGACGAGGCGGTGGCTGCGGCCCTCGACGCTGATGCGTCCGGCGTACTCGTCGATGAGGTCGAGCTCGGCGTCGACGACGTGCTCGGCGCCGCCGCCGACGACGGTGACCCGGTAGCGGTGCGAGGCGGTGCGCAGGACGGTGACCTTGTAGGCGGTGCCGCGCAGCTTGAGGTCGATGGCCCGGCCGACGGTGTGCTGCACCTGCGGGCGGCCGCCGCGCGCGGACTCGAACAGGCGCGCCCGCTCGATGGCCTCCGCGTCCTCGTAGGCCTCGATGCCGGCCGCGACGAGCGCGACGCCGGAGTGGCGGTGCGAGACGAGGCGGCCCTCGGCCCTGACCCGGTCGATCCAGCCGGTGTCGGCCGAACCGTCGATGATCTCGGGCTGGTCGAGCAGGTCGAGGATGAACGACTTGTTCGTCGAGCCGCCCTCGATGACGACCGTGGTCTCGGACATGGCGCGGCGCAGGCGGGCCAGCGCCTCGTCGCGGTCGCGGCCGTAGGCGATGATCTTGGCGATCATCGAGTCGAAGTCGGCGGGGATCGAGTCGCCCTCTCCCACACCGGTGTCGACGCGGATGCCGGGGCCGGCGGGGAACTGGAGCAGGCTGATGCGCCCGGGGCTCGGGGCGAAGTCGCGGTCGGGGTCCTCGGCGTTGAGGCGGGCCTCGACGGCGTGGCCGCGCTCGGTGGGCCGGCCCTGCGGCAGGTCGTCGAGGCGTCCGCCGTTCGCGACGTGGATCTGCAGCTTGACGAGGTCGGTGTCGGTGACCGACTCGGTGATCGGGTGCTCGACCTGCAGGCGGGTGTTGACCTCGAGGAAGGCGAAGAAGCGCTCGCCCGGGTGGTAGAGGAACTCGACGGTGCCGGCGCCGGCGTAGCCGACGGCGATCGCGAGCCGCTCGGCGCTGTCCTTGACCTCCTGCGCCTGCTCGGGGCTGAGCACCGGCGAGGCGGACTCCTCGATGACCTTCTGGTTGCGGCGCTGCACGGAGCAGTCGCGGACGCCGACGGCCCAGGCGGTGCCCTGCCCGTCGGCGATGACCTGCACCTCGATGTGCCGGGCACCGGTGACGAGCTTCTCGAGGAAGACGACACCCGAGCCGAACGCACGCTCGGCCTCGTCGCGGGTGCGCTCGTAGGCGTCGGTGAGGTCGGCGTCGGAGTCGACGCGGCGGATGCCGCGGCCGCCACCGCCGGCGGTCGCCTTGAGCATGAGCGGGTAGCCGATGCGCGCGGCCGCGGCCGTGGCGTCCTCGAGCGTGTCGACGCCGCCGCGGCTCCACGGCGCGACGGGCACGCCGACCTCCTCGGCGATGAGCTTGCTGCCGATCTTGTCGCCGAGCTTGGTCATCGCCTCGGCGCTCGGGCCGATGAAGGTGACGCCGATGCGGTCGCACAGCTCGGCGAACGCGGGGTGCTCGGCGACGAAGCCCCAGCCGACCCACGCGGCGTCGGCGCCGGTCTCGCGCAGGGCGCGCTCGAGCACGGCGTAGTCGAGGTACGGACGCGCGGAGGCCGGGCCGAGGTCGTAGGCGCGGTCGGCCTCGCGGACGAACATCGCGCGGCGCTCGCCCTCGGTGTGCAGGGCGACGGTCTCGATGCGGTGGCCGTCGGGCCCGGCCGCGGCGTTGAGGTCACGCACCGCGTGGATGAGCCGCATGGCGGCCTCGCCGCGGTTCACGATGGCGATGCGCGAGATCATGCGTGCTCCTTCAGACGGGGGTGGTGTCGCACCCTGCAGCCTTCCACGCCGCCTCGGTGACCGGCGAGTAGACAGGCCTGCCGTTCGCCCGTGGGCGGCTGGCCCGCACGCTACCGTCGGCTCGTGGTGGGGTCCTCGTCCGTCGGCGCCTTCGGTGCGCGGCTCCGCGCCCTGCGCGAGGCCCGGTCCCTCACGCAGGAGGAGCTGTCGACGCGGTCCGGCCTCAGCGTCAAGGCGGTCAGCGCCCTGGAGCGCGGCGAGCGGCTGCGGCCGCACCCCCACACCGTCCGTGCCCTCGCCGACGCGCTGGACCTCGACGACATTGAGCGCGCTGCGCTCGTGGCCTCGGTGCCGCGCCGGGTCGAGCCCTCCGGGCCGTTCGCGCCGTCCGGGCCTTTCACGGTGTCGGGGCTCGCGCCGCTCTTCGGCCGCGACGAGGACCTGACGCGTCTCGCGGAGCTCCTGACGACGCGCGCCGCCCGGTTCGTCACGCTCACCGGGCCGGGCGGCGTCGGGAAGACGCGTCTCGCGACGGAGGTCGCCGCACGCGTCGGCGGCGCCTTCCCCGGCGGGGTCCGGCTGCTCGACCTCGCGGCCGTGCGGGAGTCGGAGGACGTGCTGCCCCAGGTCGCGGCGGCGCTCGGGGTGGTCGAGGAACCGACCGGCACCGTGCACCTCGTCGAGCGGGTCGCGGGCCACCTCGCAGACCGCCGGGTGCTGCTCGTCCTCGACAACCTCGAGCAGGTGGTCGCGTGCGGTCCTCGCCTCGTCGCGCTCCTCGGTCAGGCGCCGGGGCTCACGGTGCTCGCCACGAGCCGCGCTCCGCTCCGGGTCCGCGCCGAGCAGGAGGTGCCGGTCGCGCCGCTCGCCCTCCCTGCCCTCAACGACGGGCCGGACGCCGTGACGGGCGTCGCCGCCTCGCCCGCCGTCGCGATGTTCCTCGACCGCGCCTCGGCGGCCGGCGGTCAGGTGCGCGA
>JAEWFB010000613.1 GCA_023389095.1 Actinomycetes bacterium | reverse complement strand
GGCCAACACCGAGCTGGCCCGGTTCTCGGGCGGCCGGTACACGCTCGAGCACACCGATGCCAAGAAGGGCAACGCCAAGTCGGGGCTCGGCGTGCGGGTCCACGACATGCACACCAACCAGGTCCGCGAGGTCGGCACCCTGTCCGGCGGCGAGACGTTCTACGTGTCGCTCGCCCTCGCGCTCGCGCTCGCCGAGGTCGTACGGGCCGAGTCCGCCGGCGTCGACCTCGGCACCCTCTTCGTCGACGAAGGCTTCGGCACGCTCGACCCCGACGTCCTCGACGACGTCATGCACACCCTCGAGGGGCTGCGCGAGGGC
Organism: Actinomycetes bacterium; assembly: GCA_023389095.1. GTDB lineage: Bacteria > Actinomycetota > Actinomycetes > Actinomycetales > Dermatophilaceae > Monashia. The sequence goes on along the minus strand of JAEWFB010000613.1, from coordinate 7,438 downwards.
GGGCGCACCGTCGGCATCATCAGCCACGTCACCGAGCTGAAGTCACGCGTCGCCGACCGCATCGAGGTGCTCGTCCGACCCGACCGCACCTCGACCCTGCGCGTCACCGCCTGAGCGCCTGCCCGTCCCGGGCCTACGCTGCGGGCATGAACGTCGTCGCGAGCGTCGTCGTGGGTCTGGCCGCCCTGCTGCACGTCTACATCTTCTGGATGGAGTCGGTCGGCTGGACCCGGCCCGAGGTGTGGCGGCGGTTCGGGGTCGCCGACCAGGCCGCCGCCGACACGACCCGCCCGATGGCCTACAACCAGGGCTTCTACAACCTGTTCCTCGGCCTCGGGGCGGCCCTCGGCATCGTGCTCCTCGCGCTGGGCCACGACGCGGCCGGCACGACGCTCATGCTCTTCTGCACCGGATCGATGGTCGCCGCCGCCCTGGTTCTCACGACGACTGGCCCCGGCTACCTGCGTGCAGCCCTGACGCAGGGCACGATCCCCCTCGTCGGTTTCGTCGTGACCCTGCTCGTCTGACCGTCTGACCGCCTGACCGCCGGCCGGCACCCGCGACCACCGGACGCGTCCGGCCAGAGCGCTGCACGCCGACCACACGTCTCGGCAACACCCCGAGCCGTTGCCAACCCGTTCGGGTTATTCCAATCCGAGTTGGCAACTACTCGGTGTGTTGCGGGCAGCGGTCGGCGAACCGGCAACCCGCCGGGAAGGGGTGAGGGGCCTGGACGTCGGGGCTTGGCGTCGGGCGCGGCTCGGGCGTCGGCGTCGGCTTCGACTCGGGACCGGGCTCGGGCGCGGGCTCCGCTCAGGCGGAGGCCGGGGCGGGGCCGCCGGAGCGGGTGACCGCGGCAGCCCCGAGCACGAGGATGACGACGGCGACCCCGGCCGAGCCCGTGGCGAGCGCGCCGTAGCCCAGCGACCCGACGACGACGCCGGCCGCGACGCCGCCGACGGCACCGGCCAGACCCATGACGACGTCGGCCAGACCCTGGGTGGCCGGCCGCTCGTCCGTCGTGACCGCGGCGGTGAGCAGCGTCGAGCCGGACACGAGGGTGCACGACCAGCCGACACCGAGCAGGAACAGGGCGGCCAGGAGCAGGCTCGACCACCCGGCTGCCGTCCACGACGCGAGCACGGCGGCGCCCATCAGGACGACGCCGCCCACGGTCGCGACCCAGTGACTGCCCCACCGGTCGACGGCCAGCCCGACGACCGGCGACAGCGCGTACATGCCGAGGATGTGGACGGAGATGACGAACCCGATCACCTCGAGCTCGGCATGGCCCTGCTTCATGTGGATCGGCGTCATGACCATGACGCTGACCATGACGAGGTGCCCGAGAGCCATGACGAGCATGCCCTGCAGGGCGCGCGGGTTGGCCCGGACGACGGCCATTCCGCGACGCATCGAGCCGTCGTGGTTCGGCACGTCGGCGACCGACGCGGCCGCCGGGTCGGCCGAGGCGGCAGCGGTTCCCGGCGCCGCCCCGTCGACGGCAGCGGGGCTGTCGACCGGCGCGTCCACGGAACCCTCGGCGCCACGCGCATCTGCCGTGGCCTTCGCTCCGGCGGACCCGGCGGACCCGGCGGACCCGGCGGACCCGGCGGACCCGGCGGCCGGACGTCGGGCCTCGGCGTCGAGGCGTCGGGCCGTCAGCAGTGGGTCGGGGCGCAGGAAGCGGTCGACGACGAGCCAGGCCAGCACGAAGCCGACGAGCGAGAAGGTGAAGACGCCGACGAGCTCGGGCAGCCCGAGCGCCTGCGCGACGGCCTTGCCGGGACCGACGAGGTTGGGACCGGCGACCGAGCCGATCGTCGTGGCCCACACGACGATCGACAGGTCGCGGCCGCGGCGCGAGGGCTCGGCGAGATCGGCCGCGGCGTACCGGGTCTGGTTGTTCGCGGTCGTGCCGCCGCCGAAGAGGAACATGCCGACGACGAAGAGCGGGAACGAGCGCAGCACGGCGGCGACGAGCACGAGCGCCGCTCCGACGAACGCCACCGACAGGCCGAGCCGCAGCCCGACGCGTCGACCCCGCGACGCCGTAGCGCGCGCGACCGGAATGGTGAGCAGCGCCGTGCCGAGCACCTGGGAGGTGGTCCCGACGCCGGCCAGCGCCTCGGTGCCGCTGAGGTCCTCGGCGATGAGCGCACCCACCGCGATGCCGCACGCCATGCCGACGCCGCCGAGCACCTGCGACCCGACAAGCGTGCGGATCACCCTGCGCTGCAGGGCAGCCCGTTCATCCAGGACGCCTGACGCTCCCACCTCCGACGCGTCCAGCGCGTCGGAGTGCCTCACCCCCTCGTCAGCGGTCACACGTGCCTGCGCGAGGTGATGACGCGGAAGCGGCTCGCGACGAACGCGGCGTCGGTGTAGGCGGCGTTGGCGGCCGGGTTGGCACCGGTGCCGTGGAAGTCGGAGAACGCGGCGGTCTGGTTGACGAACACCTGACCGGTGAGGTTCTCCGACAGCGCGACGCCGCCCTCGGCCGCAGCCTCGCGGGCGCGGTCGAGCACGTCGTCCGAGGTGGAGTACACCGCAGCCGTCATGGCCCCGTGCTCGCGGACGGTGTCGGCGAGCTGGGCCAGCGACTGCTCGGTCGAGGCGGTGCGGATGAGGAAGCCGACCGGCCCGAAGCACTCCTGCGTGTAGACGTCCTCGCGGGCGACGTCGACCGCCACGAGGCCCGGCGCGCGCACGACGGCGTCGGGCCACGCGGGGTGCACGACGCGTCGGGACTCGAGCACGACGCGTCCTTCGGCGTCGCCGGCGAGGTCGTCGAGCGAGTCGGCGTTGGCGCGCACCTGGTCGTTGACCGTGGCGCCGAGCAGCTCGACGGCCTTGGCGTCGTCGCCGGTGAGGCGCGACACGGCGCCGGCGAGCCTCTCGCCGAACTCCTCGAAAGAGAGGTGGCCCTCGTCGGTGTCGACGCCGCCCGCGGGCACGTAGAGGTTCTGCGGGGCCGTGCACATCTGGCCGGAGTAGAGCGTCAGGCTGAAGGCGAGGTTGCCCAGCGTGCCACGGAGGTTGTCGGTGGAGTCGACGACGACGGTGTTGAGCCCGGCCTTCTCGGTGTAGACGAGCTTGCCGAGCGCGGCGCCGCGCTCCTCGAGCCACGCGCCGAACGTCGGGCCGCCGGTGTAGTCGATGATCGCGACCTCGGGCCGCTCGGCGAGCACCTTGGCCAGGCCCTGGCCGTCGGCCTCCGGCGCGAGCTGCACGAGCGCCGGGTCGAAGCCGGCCTCCTCGAGCACCTCGCGGGCGTCCGCCACCGAGATCGCGAGCGGCAGCACGGCCCTCGGGTGCGGCTTGACGACGACGGCGTTGCCCGTGACGAGCGAGGCGAAGATGCCCGGGTAGGCGTTCCACGTCGGGAAGGTGTTGCAGCCGATGACCAGTGCGACGCCGCGCGGCACGATGCGGTAGTCCTTCTGCATCCGCAGCGGCGCGGGGTTGCCCTCTCGGTCCTTGCCCGGCTTCTCCCAGACGACCGACGCCGGCACGCGCTCCTGCTCGACGAGCCCCGCCGCGACGGCCTCGACGGCGCGGTCCTGGGCGTGCGGCCCACCGGCCTGGAACGACATGACGAACGGCTGGCCCGACGTGTGCATGACGGCGTTCGCGATCTCGAACGAACGCTGGTTGATGCGGTCCACGATCTCGACGCAGACAGCCGCGCGGACCTGCGGCCCGGCGTCGCGCCAGGCGACCATGGCGGCCCGTGCCGCGTCGAGGCCGGCGTCGAGGTCGAGCGCCGGGTAGGTGACCTCGAGCCGCGGCCCGTACGGCGAGACCTCGCTGCCGACGGACGTGCCGTCGGTCGGCTGGTTGCCGAGGGCGGCGAACGGTGCGCCGAGGTGCGCCTCGTGGGCGGCGAGCCCCTGCTTGGCGGCGTCCTCGCCGTAGACGCGGGGGCTCGGCGACTCGGGGTAGCGCGAGTAGTAGGTGCGGCCGGCCAGCGCCTGACGGATCTCGTCGAGGACGCCGGCGTGGCGGTCGAGCAGCGGGTGGGTGGCGGGCGTCGTTGCCGGTGCAGTCACGCCCTCGATGCTAGTAGCGCCGCGTGCGCCGGTCCGGGGCGAGATCCGTCAGGTGCTGCCCGGCCCCGGGTCCCGGCGCCGTCGACATGTGGGCAGGATGGGGGCCATGGACTCGGATCTCGGCACGGGAACGCGCACCGACTCGACCGGCGACGACGCGCCGACGAGCTCCTTCGGCCGCGTCGCGGTCGTCGGCGCAGGCGCGATGGGAGCCGGCATCGCCCAGGTCGCAGCCGTCGCCGGACACGAGGTCGTCCTCGTCGATGCCGTGCAGGGCGCCGCCGCGTCCGCCCGGGAGAGGATCGGCACCGCGCTCGAGCGACTCGTCACGAGGGGCCGCATCGAGCAGGCATCCGCGTCCGCGGCCCTGGGCCGCATCGCCGCGGGCGACGGCATCGCGGGCCTGCCGGAGTGCGCGCTCGTCATCGAGGCCGCGCCCGAGAACCTCGAGCTCAAGCGCAGCCTCTTCGCCGAGCTCGCCGAGCACCAGCCCTCGACGACGGTCCTCGCGACGAACACGAGCAGCATCGACATCGACGACATCGCCCGCGACGTCACCGACCCCGAGCGCGTGCTCGGCCTGCACTTCTTCAACCCACCGCCGCTCATGCGCCTCGTGGAGGTCGTCCACGGCGCGGCCACCTCGCGCGCGTACATCGAGCACGCGACGACGCTCATGGAGGCGTGGGGCAAGACGCCGGTGCGGTGCGCCTCGACGCCGGGGTTCATCGTCAACCGCGTGGCGCGGCCGTTCTACGGCGAGGCCCAGCGCCTCGTCGAGGCGGGCGTGGCCGACGCCGCCACCGTCGACTGGATCCTCCGCGAGAAGGGCGGCTTCCCGATGGGCCCGCTCGAGCTGACCGACTTCATCGGCCAGGACGTCAACCTCGCGGTCGGCACGTCGGTGTGGGAGCAGACCGGCCACGACGAGCGCTACACCCCCACCGATCTGCAGCGACAGCTCGTGGCCTCGGGTCGCCTCGGCCGCAAGACCGGCGCCGGCGTCTTCACCTACGGCGCCGACGGGGCCCCGACCGACGCGCAGCCCGACCTCGACCTCGCCGAGCGGCTCGTCGGCGGGCCGCTCGAGACCGACCCGCTGGCCCGGACGCTCGCGATGCTCGTCAACGAGGCCGTCGACCTCGTCCACCGCGGCGAGGCGAGCGCCGACGACGTCGACACCGCGATGCGCCTCGGCACGCGCTACCCCAAGGGTCCGATCGCGTGGGGCCGCGAGATCGGGTTCGACGTCGTGGCCGGGCAGGTTGCCGCGCTCGACGCGGCGTTCCCCGGCGGCCGGTACCGGCCGAGCCCCGCGCTGACCGATGGGAGCCTCGCGTGACGCCCACCGACGCGTCCGGCACGCCGGATGCGTCCGGCACCACCGACGCGTCGGTGCGGGACGACGTCGACGGTGTCGCGTTCGCCCGGCAGATGTGGGCCGACGACGAAGCCTCTCGGCGGCTCGGGATGGAGGCCACCATCCTCGAGCGCGACCACGCCGTCGTGCGGATGCCGGTGCGCGAGGACATGGTCAACGGCCATGACATCTGCCACGGCGGCTTCATCTTCACCCTCGCCGACTCGGCCTTCGCCCTGGCCTGCAACTCACGCGGCGCGCTCACCGTCGCAGCCGGTGCCGACGTCACCTTCACGACCCCCGGACGCCTCGGCGACGTGCTCCTCGCCGACGCCAGGGTGCGCACCGCGTACGGCCGCAGCGGCCTCACCGACGTCACGGTGACACGCGCGGCCGACGGCGCGGTCGTCGCCGAGTTCCGCGGGCGCAGCCGGTCGGTGACCAGACCGCGCTGATCCGGGCACACCGGACATCTCACGAAAAGCAATACACCGCAGGGCTGCCCGCCAACCCGGGCAAAGCCGGGCGCATCGGACGACTTTCGGCGCATCGTCGCGAATCGGCGTCGGTGACTAGTCCTGCTCCCCTACCTTCGAGGCACGACGTCGAGGACGCCGCGGGAGGCGGCGCGGCTCGGGGCACGCCTTCCTTACAACTCACAAGGGGTTACACATGGGGATGAACGTTCGCCTGCGCACCGCCGCCGTCGTCGCGTGCGCGGTGACCGTCGCCGGCCTCGCCGGCCCACCGGCCGCGTCCGCCGCGAGCCGCAACTGGGAGAAGCCACTGAGCTCGGCCATGGGGCCGTTCAACGTCGCCGTCAACCAGCAGAAGGTCTACGTCGCCGACGGGTTCACCGGCACCGTGTCCCAGGTCGGGGGTGGCACGCTCGTGTCGATGCCCGGCATGGACGTCGCCGGCGTCGACCTGTCCGCCGACGGCAAGTCGATGGCCTGGACGTGGTCGAACGAGGACCACAGCTCCACCGGGCTCACCGTCCGCACGCAGGGCAAGCCCGACGTGTCGGCCGACATCAGCGGCTACGAGGCCGCGCACAACCCGGACGGCTCCACGACCTACGGGATCGTCGCCGGCGGCAACCCGTGCGCCGAACAGATCCTCGGTGGGCTCACCGGCGGGCCGGCCACCTACACCGGCATCATCGACAGCCACCCGTACTCCGTGGCGCGGTCCGGCTCCGGCTGGGTCGTGGCCGACGCGGGGGCGAACGCCATCCTGCGTGTCGACGCCAAGGGTCACGTCTCGACCGTGAGCGTCCTGCCGGCGCAGCCGGTCACGCTGACCCAGGCGATGGTCGACGGGCTCGCGCAGGGCATGGGGATGCCGGCCGGCTCGCTCGACTGCCTCGTCGGCGTCACGTACGCCTTCGAGCCGGTCCCGACCGACGTCGAGGTCGACAGCCACGGGATGCTCTGGGTGTCGGTCCTGCCCGGCGGCCCCGAGGACCCGAGCCTCGGCGCCCGCGGCGCGGTGTACCGCGTCAACCCCAGCACGGGTGCGGCGACGCGTGTCGCCGGCGGCTTCCTCGGCGCGACGAACCTCGCGGTCGCCGACGACGGCACCGTCTACGTGACCGAGCTGTTCGGCAACCGGATCTCCAAGATCTCGGGCGGCACCGTCAGCCTCGCGCGCTCCTTCGACCGGCCGCTGTCGGTCGAGGTGCACGGCGGGTACCTGTACGTCGGCCAGCTCGCCGACGTCGACTTCCAGACGGGGCAGGTGAACGCGGCCGGGTCGGTCATGCGCTTCAAGCGCTGAGACCGCCTCGGCCGAACCGGCCCGCGACCCTTCCCGGGTCTCGGGCCGGTTCGTCGTCCACAGGCCGAGCCCTCCGCCAGACACGGAGTCGTGACGATTGTGGATCTCCCACCACGACGGGGCGCCCCGGCGGGGTACATTGCCGCCGACCGACAGGGAGGTTCGGAGACTGTGAGCGACCAACAGGGGTGGACCGCTCCGGGGGCATCGACGCCGCCCGGCGACCCGACGAACGACCCGACGAGCG
>JAEWFB010000604.1 GCA_023389095.1 Actinomycetes bacterium | reverse complement strand
GTTCGGGGATGGTCACCGGGACCATCCTAGGCTCTTGGCGGGTCGCGATCGGGTGGGGACCCTTCCCGCAAGACTCCTGGATGCCGGTAGGGCGATCAGCCGGCGACGGTCACGACCTGCTCGGCCGGGCGGTGCCGAGGTGACCGAGCGCCCGCCTGATCTGCGGCAGAAGCGCGCACGTGACCTTGGTCAGCGCGTCCGGTCGAGCTGTCAGGCGTACGAGGGCCGGCGCGGGTCCAGCAACTCGGTGATGCGGCCACGGTCGAGGACTTCGATGAGTGCGTCGGCACCGCGTTCGACCTTGACTGCAATCTCCTCTGGGTGCAGAGGGATCAGCGCGAGCAACGCGATTCGGATGCCGCCGGCGACGTCGATCGTCCGCGCCTCGGGCGGCACCCGCAGCATCGGCGCGACGACGACTCCGGCGAACGGGTTGCCCGTAGCGTACGGCTGCGCGGGATCGCCGTTCGGCTCGGCAGCTCACTCATACCTGAAGTGACCAGCGTCCGGTACGGGCGTTCCTCGGTCGGGGCCACGACATGGACATGCACACCGACCAGGTGTGAGGCGATCTCGTGGTAGACGAACTCGACCGGCCCGAAGTGTTCCTCGATGTGTCGGTCGATGGCGTCGGCGAAGGCCCGCTGCGGCCCTTGCGCCGGTACGAACCCGTCGTGCAGCGACTGATGACGGAGGACTCCTGACCCACGCGACTCGTCCATGGCGACGCAGCCTATGCACGGGCCCAGCGGGGCGCGACCGGGGCATGCTCATCGGCACGTGCGTGCACGAGGATCGAGCCGATAGATACGCCAGACGTCTACGAGAGTGACGGAGACTCCTGTTTCTGGCGTGCCCGCTCGGCGGCATGAGAGTGCGTTACGCCGCCGGGCCAGCCCCAGTCGTCGTCGACACGTGCGCTCACGCACCCGCCGACTGGACCTGAGCTCCGCCCGCCGGGAGAGCACCACCTGTGCTCGCTCACTCGGTGAACTCGGTCCAGGAGACAGCGCGGTCGAACCGCTGGGCGGCGAGGTCCTCGACACGGATCATGAAGCGGCCGAAGTAGACGTAGTCACGGGTCTCGAACTGCACCAACGGGAGCCACTCCCGGCGGACCCGCTGCAACTCCTGTTCCACGAGGAAGGCCTCCTGGGCGCGGTCGATGCCGGTCAGGCGGCCTCGAAGCTTCTTCTCCGCCATCTCCAGCTCGGGATCGTCGTACAGTTTGCCGTAGGACACGCCACCGGTGTGCCACGAGTAGCCGCCGAACTGGAAGGCGGCGAAGTCGGCGGCCGGCCAGAGCCGGTCGACCAGGGCACACAATTCCCGACGATGCGGCATGTCGCGCGCCAGCTGCTGTTGAAAGACGGACAGGTCCGCATCCTCCGCGGTCAACCACGAGGGCAGGGCGGCCTGGACGACAGCGAAAAGGTCCTGCTCGGGAGCGGTGAAGTCACGGTCTGCGTAGTAGGGATGGGCAGCGTAGTCAGCCGGCAGCTGCGCTGTGGTCTCCGTGCCGGCCCGCACATACAGCAGCCTCCCGTACTGCTGCTCGTCGCTGCGCTCACAGACGTCGTAGTCCTCTTCGTGATGCAGGAACACCAGCAGGGAACCGTCCGACGGTAGCGGCAGGCGCTCGACCCGCGGCAGCGCGGCACAGTCGAAAGACGCGATGAACGGCAGCGGGTAGCCCTCCGGGTCGGTGGGCCACGGCATGCCGACCGGGAGCTGCGGCAGGCCGCCGGCCCGGCCGACGAGCAGGTCGGCGGGCGCCCCGGGCGGCAGATCCCGAGAATGCGCCGCGAGCTCGCCGTTGTACCGCTGACTTGTCCAGATGGCGAAGCGCAGCAGTTCGGCGAACGTCGCCGTCTCCGTCTCGGTGAAGCCCGCGTCGGTCGCGGCTCGCCGCAAAAGCCCGTAGTGATCCACGGACATCATGCTGACAGGTCTGATTTGACCGGCGGCGGCAGGCATCCCGTATTCGATCTTTGGCATTACCGGACGTTTCGTCTTCGGCTGACCTGGCCTCACGAGGGCTGCGGTGATCGTCTTGCCTCAGAGCTGATGAGCCGCTGAACTGCGGTGGCGGAGGTGCACCCGGCAGGATTTCGAACCTGCGGGCTTGGGGCTAGAGGAAGATCGGAGTTGGTGGGTCGACTTGGCTGTACGGCTACGGCGGAACGACAGTGACTTGCGGCCAGCGTCTGCTGGGGTCATGGCGCGAGAGACGCGCACGTGAAAGCTCGACCGTGATCCTTCGTGGATTGCGCCGCCACACCCCATCGAGCAGGTCTTCCAGCCCACGCGGGGCACAGACGTGCAGTGTCTCGGCAGAGTCGAGACGCACGGCGACACAGGTAGCGGTTTCGGGCCAGGTGGCTACGGCATCGGCCACGGATCCGAGTGCATCGACTGGACCCGTACCGAACACGCTCTCGTACCAGATGTGCACCGCGGCTTGGTTGGTCGCCTCCCACGGGACCGCCGGATCATGGCGTCGTAGAAGCTCGGTTGCAGCGACGTCGCTGCCCGGGGTGAGGTCGCTGGCGTCGAAGAATGCAACGTCGACGTCCCGAACGTCCCGGGGGTTGAAGCCGGCTCCATACCGTTGGCCCCAGACGAGATCCCGCAGGACACCCGCCCCTACCCACGCGTCCGGTAGACCAGCTTCCCGCACGGTCGTCAGGACGTTGAGTAGCCACGGACACGACACGATCAGCTCGGCCAATTCGGTCGTCTGCGGACCGCGCGGCTCAACTGCGAGCGGCAATGGTTCCCCCAGATACGTGCGCGCGCCCCGATACAGCCTGCGAAGTCATCAGCGCGGCGAGTAGTCGATCGGCCGGCGCCGAATTGCTTCCCACTGGATCCACTTCCCGGGGGTGGGCGGTGTACTGCACGGTGAATCCTCCGTGTGTTGGCCACACGTCGTTGCGGATCACCCGGGAACTGATTCCGTTCAAGTGACGGTGTCGGTCTGCCACATCACGACGGCATCCTCTCACCTCCCGGCACCACTAGACCGACCTCGTAGGCGCACACGACGAGCTGGGCTCGATCACGGGCCGACAATTTGAGCAGCAGTCGGCTCACGTGAGTCTTCACCGTGTTGAGGCTGACGGTGAAGTGTTCGGCGATCTCCGCGTTCGACCGGCCGGCCGCAACCTGAACCAGCACTTCCCGTTCGCGCTCGGTCAGTTCGTCGAGCGCTCCCGGTGCGGTTGCCAAGGCGCGGCCGGACGTGCTTCGCACGAACTCCGCGACCAGTCGGGTGGTCACCCGTGGGGTCAGCAGGGCCTCACCACCGGCGATGATGCGGATGGCGCTGAGCAGGTCTTCCGGAGGGGTGTCCTTGAGTACGAAACCGCTTGCTCCGGCACGCAGCGCGGCGAAGACGTGCTCGTCCTCACCGAAGGTCGTGACGATCAGCACACGGGCGTCGATGCTGTCGTCGTCGGCGATGTGCCGGGTGGCTTCGAGGCCGTCCATGACCGGCATGCGGATGTCCATGAGCAGGACGTCCGGCCGAAGTGCACGGCTCTGCCGGACCGCCGCGGCACCGTCGGATGCCTCGCCGACCACCGTGAGCCCTGGTGAGGTTTCCAGGAGCACCCGGAATCCGGCTCGTACCAGCGCCTCGTCGTCCACGACCAGGACACGGATCGGCTCGGTGGTGCCGTCGGCTCCGACCGCCGGTTCAGCCACGGCGCTTCCCCTCGCTGCGGTCAGCGTGTGCCGTCCGGCTCGTCGATCGTAGTGGGAACTGAACGCGCACTGCGTAACCACCGTCCGGACATGGGTCGGCCGTGACGGTGCCCTCGTACAACGCGACACGGTCCCGCATCCCGGCCAGGCCGTGTCCGCTGCCCGGCCCGGCCCCGGACGGACCGGCGACGGGGGCGGCGTTGAGCACCGAGATGCTGAGTG
>JAEWFB010000596.1 GCA_023389095.1 Actinomycetes bacterium | reverse complement strand
ATCTGTTGGTGCTGCGGGACACGCTCCGGCTGGGCAGCCCGCACGTCGCTCAGGTCGTGACGGTCGTCCGGACGCTCCTGCTCCGCGAATCCGACGAGAGTCTCCGTCGATGAGAGGGACATCATGCGCGCGTGGATGAACACGAGTTTCGGAGGGTTCGATCGGCTCCGACTCGGCGAGCTGCCGACACCGACACCGGGTGGCGGCGAGTTTCGCGTCCAGGTGCTGTGCGCCGGTGTGAACCACGTCGACTGGCAGCTACGGGAGGGATTCTTCCGGGGCGCCCAGACGTACCGGTTCCCCTTCGTCCCAGGTTGGGACGTGGCCGGCATCATCGACGCGGTGGGGCCGGACACCGAAGCCTCGGGACTTGGCGTCGGGGACGTCATCTTCGCGTACTGCCGCACCGACGACCTCAGCCGGGACGGTTCGTACGCCGAATACGTCACGCTCGATGCCAAGAGCTGCGCGCCCGTCCCGCCGGAATTGGAGCCGCACGAGGCCGCGGTGCTGCCGGTGTCGGCCTTGACCGCCCTGCAACTGGTGGAGGCGGCCGACCCGCAGCCCGGAGAGCGGGTCTGGCTGGCTGGTGCCGGCGGGGGCGTCGGACGCCTCGTTCTCGCGTTGCTGGTGGCGCGCGGATGCGAGATCACCGCGCTCGCCCGTCCCGAGCGGACGAACGAGCTGCGGGAACTGGGCGCCCGAGCGGTGGTGGAGCCAGCCGCTCTCGACCTGGAATCGACGGCCGGCGCCGCCGACATGGTTCTCGACTGCGGCCTGTCGTTGGATGTTGCCGACGTGCAGGGCTTGCTGGTGCCGAAGGGGCGGCTGCTGACGATCACCAATGCACCCGACCAGGAAGCGGCCCAGGACGAAGGGATAACTGCACGCCACCTCTTCTCCAGGCCCGACGGTGAGCGTCTCGGCGAGGTGGCCCGACTCCTGCGCGACGGGGCCTGGGTTCCGCCGACGGTGTCCGTGGCGGCGATGACGGCCGCGCCCGATCTGCAGCGGCGGATGCGCGACGGCAGCCGCGAGCGACTCTGTCTACGGATCGCCTACTAGCGAGGAGCGACAGATGCAGGTCATGATCACCGGCGCTGGTCGGGGTATCGGTGCTCACCTGGCGCTGTGGTACCTGCGCAGGGGGGCGACGGTCCTGGCTGGTCGTCGGAGCCTCGACGCGGAATCCATCCTCGATCGGTGCGACGACGGGCCGGGGCGACGCCGCGACGTCGCACTCGACGTGGCTGATCCCGAGTCGGTACGCCGAGCATTCGAGAGCACCACCGACTTCGCCGACATCGACGTCCTCATCAACAACGCGGGTGTCTACAACGCGGACGGGACACCGCACCGCCCGGGTGAGTCCAGGCAGAGCTTGAGCAACATCAGCGCGGCCGACGCGCTGGAGGTACTTCGGACCAACACCGTCGCCCCCCTCGTCATCGCGGCGACCTGGCGTGGACGGCTCACCGGCACCCGGCGGACCGGTGGCCCGCTGCTGGTGAACGTGTCGTCCCGCTTCGGCTCCCTTGCCGAGCGGGTCGACGGAGGCGACTACTACTATGCCGCGAGCAAGGCCGCCCTCAACATGGTGACCCGATGCCTGGCCTCCGACCTGGGACCGACGGTGACCGTTGTGTCGGTCCATCCCGGGTGGGTGCGCACAGGTGTCGGCGGGTCCGGGGCACCACTCGCCCCGGAAGACGCCGTGGAGACACTCGGTGCACTCTTCGCGCGCCTCCGGCCTTCGGACACCGGCACGTTCGTCGACCAGAGCGGTAACGAGATCCCCTGGTAGGGCTCACCGACACTCGCTGGACGGCACACCTGGCTAGCGGTCGCCAGCGGAAAGGCGCCAACCCCGCTCCAGCCGCTGCCGCTGCTGCACCGTCTTCCGCACGGTGTGTGACCCCGCATCCATCAGCGCTGTCGTCTCGTACGCCCACGATGACCACCGCGCCTCGGTGGTTGGCCAGTCGACGGCGAGCGTCGCCGGCTCCCCGGCCGACCCGTGATGTCGTGCGACCTCGGTCAACGCCTGCGGGCCGAACCAGACGCCGGCTTCCCTGGCCGCTTCGAGCGGACCGCGCGACAAGTGGAACGCATTGTTTCGGAACGTTCCGCTGCCCTCCGTCAGTAGGTCCCCGCTGTTCGCCCGCGCGCGCAGGCTTCCCGGCGCCGCCCTGGCGGGATCGGTGTGGCCGAGGAAGTCCCTGCGCATGACCGACCAGGGTGCCGCCGCGCGCTGGCGGTGCCAGGGCGTCAGCAACATCGCGTACACCACGCTGTCGGGTCGCTGGTAGTCCTCAAGTACCGCGGGCATGTGCCCGTTCAGAAGTAGCACGCCGTCCTGGCCGGCGGGCTCGATGGCCCAGAGGCGTCCGCCGATCTGACGCGGTGGATGAGCGGAGTCCTCCTGCCAGGCCTCGTCGAGGGCCGCTGCGCCGAAAGCCTGTCGGTACTCGTGGCCGCCGAGGACAACGGCACCTCGCCGGCGGCGGACGGCGATCTCGTCGTCCACCGCCGGCGCCAGGCTGCTGCCCCATCGGGAGATCTGCCCATGGA
>JAEWFB010000589.1 GCA_023389095.1 Actinomycetes bacterium | reverse complement strand
GCCGTGGCCGACGCGTCGTGGGTCGATGCGGGCGTCGAGCAGCTCGTCGTGCGCCTGCGCGGGCCCGAGGACGTGCGGGCCTGCGTCGCCGACCCCCGCCTCATGGCCCAGCACATGACCTCACCCGGGCGTCCGCCCCACGTCTACGTGTGGGCCTGGACCGGCCCGGCCTCGGTCGAGGCGCGCCTCTTCGCCACCCAGGACGCCTCGGTCGTCGAGGACCCGGCCACCGGGTCGGCCTGCGCCAACCTCGGTGGCTGGCTGGCCGAGCAGGGGCACCGCGACACCGTCATCGAGGTGAGCCAGGGCGCCGCGGTCGGCCGGCCGTCCCGCCTCGTGCTCGAGGTCGACGCGGACGGCCGGGTGCACGTGGGTGGACGCGTCGAGCGGGTCGGGTCGGGCGTGCTGGCGGGGGAGCGGGGCTGACGTGGGCGTCTACATCGGGTTCCTGCGCGCCGTCAACGTCGGCAAGCGGCAGGTGCGCATGGAACGGCTGCGGACGGTCTTGTCCGACAACGGGTTCCGCGACGTCGAGACCCACATCCAGAGCGGCAACGTCAAGGTCACCTCCTCGATGCGCAGCGTCGGGAAGGTCGAGGAGGAGCTGCGGCGCCTCATCAGCGAGGCCTTCGGCTTCGACGTGCCGGTGGTCGTGCGCACCCCCGAGCAGCTGCGCCGGCTCGCCGACGAGGCCGAGGCCCTCGCCTCGCCGATCGCGTCGGACGCCCGGCGCTACGTCACCTTCATGACCGGCGAGCTGGCGCCCGACGGCGTCGAGTCGCTGCACGCCTGGGACGTGCCGACCGAGGCCGCCCGGGTGGTCGGCAGCGACATCGTGCTGTTCCTGTCCGACGGGGTGCAGGGCTCGAAGCTGACCAACGCGCGCATCGAGAAGCTGACCGGCGCCGTCGGCACGGCGCGCAACATCACCGTCGTGCGCGCCCTCGCCGACAAGTGGGGCGGCTGAGGGAGCCCCGGCAACCCCTCAGAGCCGCGACCGTCGGACGAGCTCGAAGCAGACGACGGCAGCAGCCGCCGACACGTTGAGCGACTCGACGCCCGAGGCCATCGGGATCGACACCCACGTGTCGACGAGGCGCGCAACCTCGGGGGAGAGCCCGGCCGTCTCGCTGCCGAGGACGAACGCCACCGGCTCGGGCAGGTGTGCGGCGAACAGGTCGTCGTCGCCCGACGCGTCGAGTCCCACGACGTGGAAGCCGCGCGCCCGGAAGGCCGCGACGGCCTCCTCGGCGGTGGTCGTCTTGAGGATGGGGGCCTTGAACGCGACCCCGGCCGACGCCTTGACGACGAGCGGGTCGAGCGAGGCGACGCCACGGCGGGGGACGACGACCCCGCCGATCCCGGCCGCCGTGGCCGAGCGCAGGATCATGCCGACGTTGGCCGGGGTCGTGATGCCGTCGAGGACGAGGACCGACCCGAGGGCGGAGCCGTCGGCCTCGAACGCGTCGAGGGCTGCCTCGAGGGGGCGCATCCGGGGCGCGACGACGTCGGCGAGGACCCCCTGGTCCTGGCGTCCGTTGCCGGCGAGCTTCTTGACCCGGTCGGCGCTCGCCCGCTGCACGGGAACCCCGCGACGCCGGGCCGCCTGCTCGATCTCGCGGATGCCCGCGCCGCGCGCCCCCTCGGCGACGACGACCTTGTCGACGTGCAGGTCGTCGTCGAGGAGCACCTCGTGGACGGGGTTGCGCCCGTACACGGTGATGAAGCGGTCCTTCGGCGAGACGGGGGCGCGGTGGTCCTGCGGGTTCACCGCGTCAGGATGTCACAGCGAGGTCGAGCAGGCCGACGTGCTCGGGCCGCAGGCGCCGCCGGGCCACCTCGACCGGGAGCAGCTCGGCCCGCAGCACCTCGCTGCCATCGGGCACGGGCACCGCGTCGTCGGGCAGCACGCCGGCGAGCACGACCTCGATGCGTGGCCCCCGCCGGGCGCCGGGCACGGGGCGCACGCGCAGGACCCGGACCTCCTCGAGGCACAGACCGGTCTCCTCCAGCACCTCGCGGGCCAGGCCCTGCTCCCACGTCTCACCGACCTCGGCCCAGCCGGACGGCAGTCCCCAGGGGTTGCCCATCCAGTAGCGGTGCTCCTGCACGAGGACCCGGCCGTCGCGCGTCGTGACGGCACCGGTGAGTCCGACGAGGAAGGTCGGGTGGCGCCAGCGCAGGAGGCGCCACTGCCAGCGGCCGCCGATCCGTCCCCAGACCGAGCGTGCGAGGGCGTGGACCGGGCGCATGGGTCCAGCCTCGCACGCCGGGAATGGGGCGGGGGTGCCCTGCGTTAGCGTGGTTGAATTCTCAACAACCAAGGAGCTGGGAGCCATGCAGTTCGGGATCTTCACCGTCGGTGACGTCACGACCGACCCCACCACGGGTCGCACGCCGACCGAGCACGAGCGGATCAAGGCCACCGTCGCCATCGCGAAGAAGGCCGAGGAGGTCGGTCTCGACGTCTTCGCCACCGGACAGCACCACAACCCGCCGTTCGTGGCACCGGGCAACCCGCCGGTGCTGCTCGCGAGCATCGCCACCCAGACCGAGCGGATCATCCTGTCGACCTCGACGACCCTCATCACGACGACCGACCCGGTGCGCATCGCCGAGGACTACGCGATGCTCCAGCACCTGTCCGACGGCCGCGTCGACCTCATGATGGGCCGCGGCAACACCGGCCCGGTCTACCCGTGGTTCGGCAAGGACATCCGCGAGGGCATCGAGCTCGCCATCGAGAACTACGCCCTGCTGCACCGGCTGTGGCGCGAGGACGTCGTCGACTGGCAGGGCAAGCACCGCACCCCGCTGCAGGGGTTCACCTCGACGCCCCGCCCGCTCGACGGCGTCGCCCCGTTCGTGTGGCACGGCTCGATCCGCAGCCCCGAGATCGCCGAGCAGGCCGCGTACTACGGCGACGGCTTCTTCTCCAACCACATCTTCTGGCCGGCCAGCCACACGGCCCAGATGGTGCAGCTGTACCGCCGCCGCTTCGAGCACTACGGCCACGGCAGCGCCGACCAGGCGATCGTCGGCCTCGGGGGCCAGGTGTTCATGCGCAGGAACAGCCAGGACGCGGTCCGCGAGTTCCGCCCGTACTTCGACAACGCCCCGGTGTACGGCCACGGGCCCTCGCTCGAGGACTTCACGACGCAGACGCCGCTCACCGTCGGCAGCCCGCAGGAGGTCATCGAGCGGACCCTCGGGTTCCGTGACTACGCCGGCGACTACCAGCGCCAGCTCTGGCTCATGGACCACGCGGGCCTGCCGCTCAAGACGGTCCTCGAGCAGCTCGACATCCTCGGCGAGGAGGTCGTGCCCGTGCTGCGCAAGGAGTTCGCCGCCCTCAAGCCGGCGCACGTGCCGGACGCCCCGACGCACGCCGGCCTCGTGGCCGCGGCCGGCGGCGGTCACGACGCGACGGTCTACGCCGCCGCCGACGACGTCACGGGCGCCTCGCCCGAGACCGGCACCCACACCACCGAGACCACCCAGGACACCGCGGAGGTGACCCGATGACCACGAACCGGCACCAGCCGCTCCACCTCGCCGTCGTCACGGCCGGCCTGACCCAGCCCTCCTCGACCCGGCTGCTCGCCGACCGGCTCACCGAGGCCGTCGTGGCGGCCCTCGCGCCCCGCGACGTCGTCGTCGAGGTCGTGGAGGTCCGCGACGTCGCCCACGAGCTCACCGACAACGTCCTCACCGGCTTCGCCGCCCCCGAGCTGCAGTCCCGGCTCGACGCGATCGCCGGGGCCGACGCCGTCGTCGTGGCGACCCCCGTCTACGCGGCGTCGTACAGCGGGCTGTTCAAGATGCTCGTCGACGTGCTGCCCAAGGACGCCCTGCGCGACACCCCGGTGCTGCTCGGCGCCACCGGCGGCACGGCCCGCCACTCGCTGGCCATCGACCACGCGTTGCGCCCGCTCTTCGCCCACCTCGGCGCCCTCGTCGCCCCGGTCGCCGTCTTCGCAGCGTCCGAGGACTGGGGCAGCGTCGAGGCCGGGCGGCTCGGCGAGCGCATCACCCGCGCGGGCTCGGCGTTCGCGGGACTGTTGACCGGAACGCCCCGACGCGAGCGGGTCGACCCCTTCGAGGACGTGACGCCGTTCGCGGCGCTCCTCGAGGGCCTGAGCGCCTGACGCGCCCACCGACCGCCCGGGCGGACCCCGCCCCCTCCGGAGCCACGACCCGACCCGGGTCGTGGCTCCGGCGTGTTCCGGGCGCACCCCGTCCGGGGCCAGGGCGGACGACCCGGCAGACTCGGTCCGTGACCACCACGCCCGCGGGCCCGACCCCGCCGGCCCTCGTCCGGCGTCTCACGACCGGCGACGCGACCCTCATCGGCGTCGGCTCGATGGTCGGCGCGGGCCTGTTCACCGCGTTCTCGCCCGCGGCTGCCTCGGCCGGCTCGTGGCTGGTCCTCGCCCTCCTCGTCGCCTGACTGGTCGCGTTCTGCAACGCGGCGTCCTCGGCCCAGCTCGCCGCCCAGTACCCGACCTCGGGGGGCACCTACGTGTACGGCCGCGAGCGCCTCGGACCGTGGTGGGGATTCGTCGCGGGATGGGGTTTCGTCATCGGCAAGACCGCGAGCTGCGCGGCCATGGCGCTCGCGTTCGCCGTGTACGTCGCCCCGCCGGCCTGGCAGCGTCCGGTCGCTGCGGCGGTCGTCGTCGCGCTGGTCGCCGTCAACTACCGCGGCATCACCCGCACCGCGGCCCTGACGCGCGTCCTCGTGACCGTCGTCCTCGTCCTGCTCGCGGTCGTCCTCGTCACCACGACGGTCCTCCGGTGGGGCCTGCCACCCGTCGACGGTGGCGTGGCCCCACCCGGCAGCGGGGGCGTCGGCGGCGTGCTCCAGGGAGCGGCCCTGCTCTTCTTCGCGTTCGCCGGGTACGCCCGGGTGGCGACGCTCGGCGAGGAGGTCGTCGACCCGCGCCGCACCATCCCGCGCGCCATCGCCCTCAGCTTCGCCGGCGTCCTGCCGCTCTACGCGGTCACGGGCACCCTGCTGCTGCACGTCCTCGGCCCGAGTGCGACGGCCTCCACCCGGGCCCCGGTGCACGGGCTGGCCGTCGTCGCCCAGGGCCCGGACGGGTGGCTGTCGTGGCTCACCGTCGTCGCCGCGGCCGTCGCGACGCTCGGCGCGCTGCTCGCGCTCGTGGCCGGTGTCGGGCGCACGACCCTGGCGATGGCCCGGGAGGGCGACCTGCCGCGGGCGCTCGCGGCCGTCCACCCGCGCCACGCCGTCCCGCACGTGGCCGAGGTGACCCTGGGTGTCGTCGTCGTGGCACTCGTGCTGATCACCGACCTGCGGGGCGTCATCGGGTTCTCCTCGTTCGGCGTGCTCACCTACTACGCCGTGGCCAACGCGTCGGCCCTGACCCAGTCGCCGGAGCACCGGCGCTATCCGCGCGCGCTCGCGGTGCTCGGGCTGGTCGGGTGCCTCGTCCTCGCGTGGGCCGTGCCGCTCGGCTCGCTCGTCGCCGGGGCCATGGTCCTGGCCGTCGGGCTCCTCGGCCGGCTCGTCGTCACCCGCTCCCGGCGCTCAGGGCGCTCGCGGCCCGTGTGACCCCGGGCTGACCCCGGGCTGCCCCCGGGCTGACCCCAGGCTGACCCAGGCCGACACCAGGGCCCGGACCGCCTCGACCACCGGCGCGACGCGCCGGGGACCTCTCCCCATGGACGCCCACGCCGGCGCACCCTAGCGTGGCCGCACCGTCGTCAGGAGGTCTGCCGTGCTCTACCGCAAGGGTGCCGACCCGGTCGTGCTCGACCGGGTGGCCGGCGAGCTCGCCCGCTGCGCGCGGGACGTCGACGGCGTGCGGGCCGACGC
>JAEWFB010000578.1 GCA_023389095.1 Actinomycetes bacterium | reverse complement strand
CCCGTGGGGGCCGCGGCGGCGCCGCAGACCGCCCCGGCCGGCGAGGAGTCGCCGCTCGACGTCGGGTGGACCGGCGCGGTGCCCTCGGCATCGGTCGGCGGCCCGCCCACCGAGCCCGACGACACGTGCCCCACCTGCCACCAGGGGCGGATCGTCGACGGCTGGTGCGACCGCTGCGGCTCGCCGCCGCCCAACCCCCGCGACCACTTCGCCGAGGCGCCGGCCCCGTGGGTGGCCGGCCTGTGCGACATCGGCCGACGGCACTCGCGCAACGAGGACGCGATGTCGCTGAGCGCCGACGAGGCGCCCGGCTCACGCGCCGTGCTCGTCGTCTGCGACGGCGTCTCGATGGCCACCGACTCGCACATCGCCTCGCTCGCCGCGGCCCAGGCGGCCCGCGCGGTTCTCGACCAACCGTTCCCGCGCGGGGCCGGCACCCCCGCGGCGTGGTCGGTGACGGCGGCCCGCGCACTGACGACCGCCGTGGCCCGCGCCAACGAGGCGGTCGCCCAGGCTGTCGTCGAGGACGTGCCCAACCCGCCGTCGTGCACCTTCGTGGCAGCCGTCGTCGAGGACGGTGTCGTCGTCGCCGGCAACGTCGGCGACAGCCGCGTGTACTGGCTGCCCGACGCCGACGACGAGCCGGCCCGCCAGCTCGGCCAGGACGACTCGTTCGCGCAGGAGCAGATGACCGCCGGTGTGCCGCGCGAGGAGGCCGAGACGGGCCCGCACGCGCACTCGATCACCCGCTGGCTCGGCCGCGACGCCCCCGACGACCTCACACCGCACCTGACGACGCTGACGGCGACGCCCGGGTGGCTGCTCGTCTGCTCCGACGGACTGTGGAACTACCGCTCCGAGGCCGAGGGCGTGCGCGACCTGCTGCGCGAGTGCGTGGCCCGGGTCGGGGACACGCCGGCCGACCTCGCCCGCGCGCTCGTCGACTTCGCCAACGAGCAGGGCGGGCGCGACAACATCACGGTTGCCCTCGCCAGACTGGCTGGGCAAGGATCGACAGAGAACGACGGCGCGACGACCGGCGCGCCCGAGGAAGGGGACCCGATCGATGGCTGACTTCACCGCAGAGGTGTTCCAGAACGAGTTCCTGCCCGACGGTGGCACCGACGTGCACGCGATCGTGCGCATCACGTCGACCGGCGCGTCGGCCGGGGCCTCCGCCGGGCTCGCCGACCCGGGGTCGGCGGCCGAGGTCATCCTCATCGACACGTCGGGATCGATGGGCCGGCGCGGCGTCTCGGCCGCCGGCGAGGCCGCCAAGGCCGCCCTCGCCGAGATCGTCGACGGGACGCTGTTCTCCGTCGTCGCCGGCAACGGCACCGCCCAGATCGTCTACCCGTACAGCCACCAGGGCGCGCTCGTGCCGATGTCGTCCCAGACGCGGGCCGAGGCCGGTCGCGCCATCGACGGCCTGCGCGCCAACGGCGGCACGGCCATGGGTACGTGGCTGACCCTCGCGCGGCAGATCTTCGAGACCGTCCCGCACGTGACCAAGCGCCACGCGATCCTGCTCACCGACGGCGTCAACGAGGGCGAGACCCCGGCCTCGCTGCAGGCGGCGGTCCGCGGCTGTCTCGGCGCCTTCCAGTGCGACTGCCGCGGGGTCGGCGACCAGTGGCGCGTCGACGAGGTCCGGGGCATCGCCTCGGCCCTGCTGGGCACCGTCGACCTCATCCCCGCGCCCGAGGAGATGGCCGCCGAGTTCGAGTCGATGATGCGCGCGTCGATGTCGCGCGGTGTCGCCAACGCCGAGCTGCGGGTGTGGGTGCCGCAGGGCGCCGAGCTGCTCTTCGTCAAGCAGGTGTCCCCGACGCTCGAGGACCTCACGCCGCGGCGCCAGCCGATCAACCCGCTGACCAACGCCTACCCCACCGGCGCGTGGGGCGACGAGAGCCGCGACTACCACGTCGCGGTCCGGCTGCCGGCGCGCACGCTCGGGCAGGAGCAGCTCGCCGCGCGCGTGCAGATCTCGCTCGGGTCCGACCCGCTCGCCCAGGGCCTGGTCAAGGCCAAGTGGAGCAACGACGACTCGCTCACCACCCGCATCGACCCGGCCGTCGCCGCCTACACCGGGCAGGCCGAGCTCGCCACGGTGATCCAGGAGGGCCTGGCCGCCAAGGCCGCCGGCCAGGACGACGTCGCCACGTCCAAGCTCGGCCGTGCCGTGCAGCTGGCCGGCATCACCGGCAACGACGAGATGACCTCGCGGCTGCGCAAGGTCGTCGAGATCGACGACGCCGACACCGGCACCGTGCGTCTCAAGAAGGGCGCGAGCAAGATCGACGAGATGTCACTCGACACCGCGTCGACGAAGACGAGCCGGGTGCGCCGATGAGCGCGGTCTGCCCCAACGGCCACACCTCGGAGGCCGACGACTACTGCGACACCTGCGGGTCGCCGATCGACGCGTCCGCCCAGCCGGCCGCGTCGGCCGCGTCGGCCGCGCCGGTGGCGCCGGTGGCACCGGTGGCGTCGGGTGCCGCAGCCGCGGGCTCGAGAGCACCGGCCGGCTCGACTGGCTCGACCGGCTCGTCCGGCTCGGCCGGCTCGTCCGGCTCGGGTTCACCTGAGCCGCAGGAGGGTTCGACCTTCGGCATGCCGGTCGGGGGCAGGTCCTCGCTCGACCTCGACGCCCCGGACGCGTCCGGGACGGAGGCGCCCGAGGCACCCACCGCCCCGCCGGCGCCCACTGCCGTCGAGTGCCCGAACTGCGGCACCGAGAACCCCGACGGCGCGCTCTTCTGCGAGGCGTGCGGCTACGACTTCACGACCGGTGCGATGCCCCGCGACACCGGGGGCGGCTCTGCCGCAGGCGAGCCCGGTGCAGCATCGGGCGTGGCGTCGGGTGCGACTCCTGCGCAGGCCGAGCCGTTCGAGTGGCTCGCAGAGGTGTGGGTCGACCCCGACTGGTACCAGACCCAGGAGGCCGAGGACCCCTGCCCGTCACCGGGCCTGCCGGTCATCATGCCCCTGCGGCACAAGAGCGTCCTGCTCGGCCGGGTGTCCACGAGCCGCAACACCCACCCCGAGATCGACCTGTCGTCCGACCCGGGCGTCAGCCGCCGCCACGCGCAGCTGACGACCGACGGCACGCGGTGGTTCGTCGAGGACCTCGGCAGCTCGAACGGCACCTACGTCGGACCGGCGTCCGGGCCGCTCCCGGATCACGCCATCGCCGTCGGCCCCAAGACCGAGCTCGGCGACGACGACCGGCTCTACGTCGGCGCGTGGACGCGCGTCGTCGTGCGCCGGGCGACGCCCGACGAGGTCGACGCCTACGCCTGAGGCACGCGTCAGCGCGGGCGGCGTCGCGCGTCGAAGAGCGTGCGGGTGGAGTGGGCGACGAACGGCTCGCCGCGGCGCAGCCGCTCGTCGAGCCCGCGCAGCACGTCGTCGTAGCGCTCCACGCTGAAGTCCGGCACCCACCAGACGCACTTGCGCAGCGTCCACACGATGGCGCCGACGTCGTGCAGCTCCATGCGGCAGCGGGCCGTTCGCACGTCGAGCACGTCGAGCCCGGCCGCGTCGGCAGCGGCCGCCTCGGCGTGCGGGTCCCGGCCGCGTCGGGCCTCGGGCTGGGGGCCGAGGAAGGCCTCGACCAGCTCGAACGCCGACGCCGGCCCGACGTGCTGGGCCAGGTAGGTGCCGCCGTCGAGGAGGACACGCGCCACCTCCTCCCACGCCGGACGCACCGGGTGCCGGCTCGTCACGAGGTCGACCGACGCGTCGGCCACCGGCAGCCGCTCCCCCGGCGCCGCGTCGAGCACCTCGACCCCGAAGGGCGCCAGGGCGCGGCGGGCCCGCTCCGCGTTGGGCGCCCACCCCTCGGTGGCCGCCAGGCGCTCTGGCACGGCCGCCGCCGCCGCGAGCGCCTCGCCGAACACCTCGCCGCCACCGGTGTCGAGGTCGAGCGCGGAGGGCGCCGTCGCCAGACGCCTCGCGAGCAGGCGGGCATAGCCCCAGGGCGGTCGCTGCTCGGTGGCCCGGCCCTCGAGCCAGCCGAAGCCCCAGCCGGTGACGTCGGCAGCGACGGCCTCGCCGACGAGCTCCTCGTAGGTGCGCACGACCGCCATCCTGCCGGGTCGGTCAACCGGGTTCCGGTCGCGCCCGCCACGGCAGGCTCGGGTGTCGGCCACCCGGCCGCAACTTGAACGTCACCTGAAGTCCGACGACATTCCCGGCATCCGCGGCCTAAGGTGTGCGATGTGAGCGAACGCGCCTTCCTCCACGGTGCCGTCGACACACCCCAGGTCATCGTCGTCACGGGCGTCATGGCCGCGGGCAAGTCGACCGTGTCGCAGCTGCTCGCCGAGCGGTTCGACCGCGCCGTGCACCTGCGCGGCGACGAGTTCCGCCGGGTCGTCGTGCGCGGCCGGGTCGACATGTCGCCCCACGGCGACCCCG
>JAEWFB010000521.1 GCA_023389095.1 Actinomycetes bacterium | reverse complement strand
CTGCACCGGCAGCACCGAGATGCGGGTGTAGAGCGGCGGCTGCGCGCCCTCGCGGCCGAGGCTCGCGCCGGCGACCTGGAGGTTGGTCCGGGTGTAGCCGGGGTGGGCGAGGGTGCTGAGCAGCGGCCAGCCGCGCTCGGTGGCCACGCGCGCCAGGTGCAGGCCGAAGAGGCTGTCGGCGAGCTTGGACTGGGCGTAGGACATCCACGGGCTGAAGCGTCGGCGGGTCCACTGGAGGTCGGCGAAGTCGATCCGGCCGAACGACGCCACGCCGCTCGTCATCGTGGCCACCCGCGGCCGGTCGCCGGCGAGCACGAGCGGCAGCAGGAGGTTGGTCAGCGCGAACGGGCCGAGGAAGTTGGTGCCGAGCTGCAGCTCGAACCCGTCGACCGTCTCGAACCGCTTCGGTGGCGCCATGACGCCGGCGTTGTTGACGAGCACGTCGATGGGACGGCCCTCGGCCAGCAGCTCGCCGGCGAAGGCCCGCACCGAGGCGAGGTCGGCGAGGTCGAGGCGGCGCACCGTGACCGACCCGCCGGGGGTGGCCTCGAGGATCTCGTCGCGGGCGAGGACGCCCTTGTCGGTGGAGCGCACCGCCATGACGACGTCGGCGCCGGCCGCGGCCAGCCGTCGTGCGGCCTCCTTGCCGGTGCCGCTGTTGCTGCCGGTGACGACGACGTGCCGTCCGGTGAGGTCGGGGAGCTGGTCCATGCGCGGTGCCTCTCTGCAGGATGCGGGCTGTGGCGGGCTGTGGCGGGCTGTGGCGGGCCTGGACGGACGGGCCGGCGAGCGGGAGCGGCTGCGGCCGATCCTCCCTGACAACGCGCGGGCCCGCCCGGGGATGCCCGGGCGGGAGAGCCCCTTGCCAGGCGGTCGTACTCTGGACGGGTCACCCGTCGGGTCTTCGTGCAGGCAGGAGGAGGTGGCCATGGGCCACTGGCAGGACGAGTGGACGGCCGCCGAGTGGTCGACGCTGTGCCTCGCTCCGGTGTGGGTGCTGAGCGCCCTGGCCGGACGCGTCCGGTTCGACGAGGACGAGCGCGGCGCCTTCTGGGACGCCGCCACCTCGGCCGCCCTGCGCAGCGAGGGCCCGGGCCGTGAGGTGCTGTCCTCGGCGGCGGCCCGTCGCATCCTGCTCTTCGACGAGTTCGAGCTCGACGGGCGCAGCGTCGTGTCGGGCCTGCTCGCGGTGACGCGGCTGCTCGAGCGGATGGCACCGGCCGCCCGCGACGACGTGCGCCGGACGATCCTGCGCATCGGCGAGGGTGTCGCGCTGGCCCGCGGGCCCTTCGGGCGGCGCATCCTGCCCGAGGACGAGCAGACCCTCATCCTCGTCGGCGAGCTGCTGCGCACCGCCACCGAGACCGCGGCCGACAACCCCCTCGACTCGCCCGCTGCCATCTGACGCCTCCGGCGAATCGTCCTCGCCCGCAAGGGCCGGTGTCCGGTATGCGGCATACGATCGGGCGCGGACGGGTATCTGTTCTGTCAGGGCCCGGCCGACACTCGGTGCCCGTGCCACGGGCAGGAAGGACCCAGGGGAATGACGGACCAGCAGACCCAGCTCACCCAGCTCTCCGGCGCGTTCAGCCGCCGCCGCCTCCTCGGCCTCGGCGGAGCCGCGGTCGTCACCGGCGCCCTCGCCGCGTGCGGCAGCAACACCGGGCGCGAGCCCGCGGCGCCCGGCGGGGCCACCGGCGGTGGGGGCGGCGGCGCGACGCTCCAGCAGTGGTACCACCAGTACGGCGAGGCCGGCACGCAGCAGGCCGTCGAGAAGTACGCGGCCGCCTACAAGAACGCCACGGTCAAGGTCAGCTGGAAGCCCGGCGACTACGACCAGTCCACCGCCGCGTCGCTGCTGACCGACGCCGGACCCGACGTCTTCGAGTACGGCAACGGCCCGACCATCGACATGATCAAGGGCAACCAGGTCGTCGACCTCACCGACCTGCTCGGCGACGCCAAGAGCGACTTCAACCCCGGCATCCTCAAGCGGATGACCTACCAGGACAAGGTCTGGGCCATCCCGCAGGTCGTCGACATGCAGCTGCTCGTCTACCGCAAGTCGATGCTCGACAAGGCCGGCGTCACGCCGCCGCAGACCATCGACGAGCTCATCGCCGCCGCCAAGAAGCTGACCCAGGGCAACGTCAAGGGACTCTTCCTCGGCAACGACGGCGGCGCCGGCCTCATGGGCGGCCCGATGCTGTGGTCGGCGGGGCTCGACTACCTCACCGAGAGCAACGAGTTCGGTTTCGACGACCCCCGCGCGGCCACCGCCCTCGGCAAGCTGCGCGAGATGTGGGACGCCAAGGTGCTGCTGCTCGGCGCCCCGAAGGACTGGTTCGACGCGTCGGCCCTGACCGCGGGCCTCACGGCGATGCAGTTCACCGGCCTGTGGACCTTCCCCGACATCAAGAAGGGTCTCGGCGACGACTTCGGCGTCATGGCCTGGCCGGCCCTCGACGGCAGCGGCAAGGCGTCGGTGCCCGTCGGCGCGTACGGCTCGTGCGTCAGCGCCAAGGCCAAGGACGTCGACGCCGCCAAGAAGTTCGCGAAGTGGCTCTGGGTCGACCAGACCGCCTACCAGCTCGACTTCGCCACGGCGTACGGCTTCCACATCCCCTCGCGCACGAGCCTCATCGGCCAGGCCTCGACGCTCAAGGAGGGGCAGGCCGCCGAGGCGGCCAAGCTCGCCACCGACGTCGGCCACGCGCAGAGCCCGCTGCTGTGGACGCCGAAGTGCGCCACGGCCTTCGGCGACGCGATGAACCGCATCGTCAAGGAGGGCGCCGACCCGGCCGGCGAGATCGCCAAGGTCAAGGCCGTCGCCGAGCCCGAGCTCAAGCGGGTGCTCGCCTGAGCGCGCCCGCGACCACCCGGGTGGACGCGTCGCGCCCCGCGTCGACGCGTCCACCCGACCCGTCGCTGGGCCGGCGGCTGCGCGGCTACCAGAACCGCAACGTGTGGTTCTGGCTCTTCGTCGGGCCGTTCGTCCTCGGGCTCGTCGTCTTCGTGTACGTGCCGATCGCCTGGTCGGTCTACCTGTCGTTCTTCGACTCCTACAACACGGTGACCCCGACGCAGTTCGTCGGCGTCGGCAACTACCTCGACATGCTGGGCGACCCGGCGTTCCGCAGCAGCCTGCTCACCTTCGTCTTCTTCGCGATCTTCATCGTGCCGACGACCTTCGTGCTGTCCCTCGGGGCGGCCCTGCTCGTGGCACGGACCCGGTTCATGCAGGCCTTCTTCCGCTCGGTGTTCTTCCTGCCGACGGCCTGCTCGTACGTCGTCGCGGCCCTGGTGTGGAAGATGTCGATCTTCAGCGGCATCCGCTCCGGCCTGGCCAACGCCGTGCTCGGCTGGTTCGGCGTCGACTCGATCCCGTGGCTCAGCCTCGCCGACCCGCCCTGGTACTGGCTCGTCATCGTCACGGCCCGGCTCTGGCTGCAGATCGGGTTCTACATGATCCTGTTCCTCGCCGGCATCCAGCGGATCAGCCCGACGCTCTACGAGGCGGCGGCCATCGACGGCGCCGAGGGCTGGAAGGTGTTCCGGCACATCACCCTTCCGCAGCTGCGCGCGACGTCGACGGCGGTGCTGCTGCTCCTGCTCGTCAACGCGTTCCAGGCGTTCGACGAGTTCTACAACATCCTGTCGACGTTCGGCACCTACCCGCCCTACGCCCGACCGCCCCTCGTGTACCTCTACTACACGGCGCTCGGCTCGGGGCAGGACTTCGGCCACGGCTCGGCCGGCGCGGTCATCCTGACGCTCATCATCGCGATCGTCGCGGTCGTGCAGGGGCGGCTGCTGCGCATCGGGGAGAGGGACGCCTGATGGCGATCGTCCGCAGCAAGCGGCAGTCCCGCGTGGCCGGGTGGGCCCGGTACAGCGCGCTCGTCGTGTCGGCGCTGCTGTTCCTCGTGCCGTTCTACCTCATCGTCCGCAGCGCCTTCATGCGCGAGCAGGACCTCTCCTCGCCCGACTTCCACTGGCTGCCGCCGACGTGGAACACGGCCAACCTCACCGACCTGTTCGCCAACCCGGCGATCCCGATGGCCCGCTCCCTCGTCAACTCCGGGCTCATCGCCGTCACCCAGACCATCGGCGTCCTCGTCGTGTCGGGCCTCGCCGGCTACGGCCTGGCCCGCATCCCGTACCGGCGCTCCAACGCCGTGTTCTACGCGATCACCGCGACGCTGCTGATCCCCGCCGCCGTCACCTTCGTGCCGAGCTTCGTGCTGGTGTCGACGCTCGGCTGGATCTCGACGCTGCGCGGCCTCATCATCCCGGGCCTGTTCCAGGCGCTCGCGACCTTCCTGTTCCGGCAGTTCTTCCTCGGCTTCCCCAAGGAGATCGAGGAGGCCGCGTTCATCGACGGCCTCTCGTACTGGGGGACGTTCTGGCGCATCGTCGTGCCGAACTCGACGGGCTTCGTGGCCGCCATCGGCACCATCACCTTCATCGGCTCGTGGAACGCGTTCCTGTGGCCGCTCGTCATCGGCCGCGACCAGGAGTCGTGGACGGTGCAGATCGCGCTGTCGACCTTCCTCACCGCGCAGTCGGTGCAGGTGAGCCAGCTGTTCATGGCGGCGCTCGTGGCGATCCTGCCGCTGCTGCTCATGTTCCTGTTCCTCCAGCGCTGGATCGTCGAGGGCGTCGAGCGCTCCGGCATCGCCGGCGACTGACTCCCTCTCGCCCCGATTCGATGTATCTCCGCGGCCTCTGGGACGCGCAGATACATCGAACCGCGGCGGGGTGGCGGGGCTAGGCGGGCGGGAGGTCGAGGGTGTGGGCGCCGCGGGTCGCCTTCGTCGACAGGTAGTGCGCGTTGGCGGGCGACACGTGGACCCCGGTCGGCACCTGACGCGTCACCTCGATGCCGAGCCGCTCGAGCTGGGCCGGCTTGTCGGGGTTGTTCGTCAGCACCTGCACGCGGGGCAGGCCGAGGGCCAGGAGCATCTGGGCGGCGACCGTGTAGTCGCGCTCGTCGGCGTCGAAGCCGAGCGCGACGTTGGCCTGGTAGGTGTCGAGGCCGGAGTCCTGCAGGAGGTAGGCGTCGAGCTTGGGGTAGAGGCCGATGCCGCGGCCCTCCTGGCGCAGGTAGAGCAGGTAGCCACCGGTGGCCGTGAGCCGGCGGACGGCCTCGTGCAGCTGCGGGCCGCAGTCGCAGCGCTGGCTGCCGAAGACGTCGCCGGTGAGGCACTCGCTGTGCAGCCGGACGAGCGCCGCGGCCTCGGGTCCGGGCGCGCGACGACGGGGCCGGGCCGGGTCGGCGCGGTCGCCGAGGCCGAGAGCGACGTGCTCGAGGCCGTCGACGAGCCCGATGAAGGTGTGCGCGAGGGCGGTGGTCTCGAACCCGTCGGCGAGGGCGATCGGCACGCGCACCGCGGCCCGGACCGACGCCGGTGGCGGCGCGTCCAGGGCTGGGCGGATCGGCGTCACCGCGCTGGTCGGGCCGGTCGCGGCGGGGCGGTGCGAGCGGGTCATGGCCCGGGCTCCGGGGTCTCCGCCGGCGAGTGGGCGGGACCGTCGGACGCCTCGCCGCCCGGGATGCCCTCCTCGAAGCGGTCCGACAGGGCGTAGCGCAGCAGGACCACGTCGCCGATCTGGCGCACCGCGGCGAGCCGGGCGCGCCGCTGCTGGTTGAAGGGGAACGCGGCGTCGCCGACGAACCGGGTGGCGCGCGAGCTGCCGACGAAGAACGGCGCGACGACGAGCTGAAGCTCGTCGGCGAGGTCGGCGGCGAGCACCTGGGTGTGCACGGAGCCGCCCCCCTCGACCATGAGCCGGCCGATGCCGCGCGCGGCGAGGTCGCTCCACACGGCGCCGAGGTCGCAGGTGCGGCCGGCGTCGACGACCGTGGCGTGGGGGCCGACTCGGTCGCGGGCCGCCTCGACGGCGGGGGAGGCGCAGTAGACGAGCTTCTCGGCCTCGTCGGCGGCGAAGAACCGGGCCGCGGGGTCGAGGTCGCCGCGTCGGGTCAGCGTCACCTTGGTCGGCGAGGCGGGCAGCCCGCGGGCGACGCGGTCGGCGCGGCGGGCCGCGGACCGGACGAGCAGGCGCGGGTCGTCGTGGCGGATCGTGGCGGCGCCCACGAGGATCGCGTCGGACGCGGCCCGCTCGGCGTCGACGCGGTCGAAGTCGTCGTCGTTGGACAGCAGCAGCCGCTGCGGCGTCGGGCCGTCGAGGTAGCCGTCGATCGACATCCCGCAGCTGAGCACGACGTACGGCCGGGCCGCCGCGGGGGAGGACGGGGTGCCGTCCCGGTGCCGGCCGACCGACGCCGGGGTGGTGCGGGCCGTTGCGGTGCTGTCTCCGACCTCAGGCACGCGCGCCTCCCACGGCGCGGGGGACGCGCGACGCGACGCCGTCGATGCCCTCGACGCCGGCGGCCCGACGCTTCGGACGCGTCGCGGCGCGGAACAGAACTGCCGCCCCCGGCAGGCTGGCCACGAGCACGAGGGCGCCGTAGACG
>JAEWFB010000427.1 GCA_023389095.1 Actinomycetes bacterium | reverse complement strand
ACCTCGCCGAGGGCGAGGGCGAGCTGACCGGTGGCTTCCACACCGAGTACTCCTCGATGCGCTTCGCGATGTTCTTCCTCGGTGAGTACGTCAACATGTTCACCGTCTCGGCGCTGGCCACGACGCTGTTCCTCGGCGGCTGGCAGGCACCGCCCTTCATCTCGATGATCGGCGACGGCGCCCTGGCCGGCGGCTGGTGGGGCCTGCTGTGGTTCACCATCAAGCTCTGGCTGTTCATGTTCGTCTTCGTCTGGCTGCGCGGCTCGCTGCCCCGCGTCCGGTACGACCAGTTCATGCGCTTCGGCTGGAAGTTCCTCATCCCGATCACGCTCGCCTGGGTCGTGGCCGTCGCCTTCATCCGCGGCGCCCAGCTCGGCTTCCTCGGTGACAGCAAGCTGACCATCGCCGGCCGCGAGCTGTCCGTGGCGACCGTCGTCATCGTCAGCGTCGTCGCCGTCATCGCCCTCGCCGCCGCGTGGATCTGGGACGACAAGCGTGCCGCCCGCGTCGCCGCGGAGGAGGAGCGCCCGCCGGAGGAGATCGACCCGTTCGCCGGCGGCTACCCCGTCCCGCCGCTGCCCGGCCAGCGCCTCGTCGAGCCGGGCCCCCGCATCGGCTCCGAGCCGGTGCTGTCCACGGCGAGCACGACCACCTCGACTCCCGCCAAGGAGGAGACCCATGGCTGACGACACCGTCGGCAAGGACGTCACCGGGCCCGCGCAGGGCTCCGGTGCCGTCGGCAGGCCCACCGGCTCGAACGAAGGCGCCCGGTCGGGCGACGAGCGCGAGAAGGGGTTCCTCTCCGAGCTCTTCGCGCCCATCGCCGGCTTCGGGGTGTCGTTCTCGACGATGTTCCGCAAGGTCGCGACCGAGGAGTACCCGGAGAAGCCGCGCCCGACGGCGCCGCGCTTCCACGGCCGCCACCAGCTGAACCGCCACCCCGACGGCCTGGAGAAGTGCGTCGGCTGCGAGCTGTGCGCGTGGGCCTGCCCGGCCGACGCCATCCTCGTGGAGGGCGCCGACAACGACGACACCCCCGGTGGCGCCGGGCGCTTCAGCCCCGGCGAGCGCTACGGCCGCGTCTACCAGATCAACTACCTGCGCTGCATCTTCTGCGGCCTGTGCATCGAGGCGTGCCCCACCCGCGCGCTGACGATGACGAACTTCTACGAGCTGGCCGACAACGACCGCGGCAAGCTCATCTTCACCAAGGACCAGCTCCTCGCCCCGCTGCAGGGGGGCATGCTCCCGCCGCCGTTCCCGATGGCCGAGGGCATGGAGGAGCGCGACTACTACCAGGGCAAGGTCTCGGCGGCCACCGACGCGCAGCGCGAGTACGTCGACGCGCGCGACGCCGCCGAGGACACCGACGACCTCGACCTGCCGGAGTACGCCGAGGCGCCAGGCAACGTCGGCGCGTCGGGCCCCGGCCAGCACGACCTCGTCCACGCGGTCAACCCGACCGCGGCGAACACCCGGGAAGGGGCGAACCCGTGACCTCCTCCGCCGAAGCCGTCGGCTTCTGGCTGCTGGCCCCGCTCGCGGTCATCGCGGCGCTGGGCCTGCTCTTCGCCAGGAAGGCCGTGCACGCCGCGCTCGGCATGGCGCTCGTCATGTCGATCCTCGGCGTCTTCTACATCATGGAGAAGGCCGACTTCCTCGGCATCGTGCAGGTGTTCGTCTACACCGGCGCCGTCATGATGCTCTTCCTCTTCGTCCTCATGCTCGTCGGCGTCGACTCCTCCGACTCGATCGTCGAGACGATCAAGGGCCAGAAGTGGGCCTCGTTCCTGCTCGTCATCGGCCTCGCCGGCGTGCTCATCTTCGCCATCGGGTCGGCCACCTTCGACCAGGCCACGGTCCAGACCGGTCTCGACAAGCTCGAGGAGACCAACCGCGACCCGGGCAACATCACGAGTCTGGCCGAGCTGATCTTCGGGCAGTACGTCTGGATCTTCGAGATCACCTCGGCGCTGCTCATCACGGCGGCGCTCGGTGCCATGGTCCTCGCCCACCGCGAGCGCCTGACGCCGCGCATCACCCAGGCCGAGTGGGCCGCCAAGCGCGTCCGCGACAACGAGCACGTCGCCGGCCTGCCGGCCCCCGGCGTCTACGCCCGCCACAACGCCGTCGACACCCCGGCGCTGCTGCCCGACGGCACGCCGAGCGACCTGTCCGTCTCGCGCGTCCTCGTCGCCCGCGACCAGGTCGCCAAGGCCGACGGGTTCCGCGACGTCGAGCGCCACATGGAGCACGAGATCGAGGAGGGTCGATCCAAGTGAGCCCGATGCACTACGTCTACCTGGCGGTGCTGCTCTTCGCCATCGGGGCGGCCACCGTCCTGACGCGTCGCAACGCGATCATCGTGTTCATGGGCGTCGAGCTCATGCTCAACGCGACCAACCTCGCCCTCGTCACCTTCTCGCGCATGCACGGCGGACTCGACGGCCAGGTCATGGCCCTGTTCGTCATGGTCGTCGCCGCCGCGGAGGTCGTCGTCGGACTCGCCATCATCATGGCGATCTTCCGTGCCCGCCGGTCGGCCTCGGTCGACGACGCCAACCTGCTGAAGCTGTAAGGAGCGCCGGACAGCATGGGAACACTCGTCCAGACGCTGACGGGCCACACGAGCTCGTTGGGGACCTACGCGGGGCTCGCCGCCCACGAGGGGGAGGCGCACGCCGCCACCGGCGTGACCTCGGCCGCGTGGCTGCTCGTCGCGCTGCCGATGCTCGGCGCCGCGATCCTGCTGCTCGGCGGGCGTCGCACCGACAAGTTCGGCCCGATCCTCGGGACCGTCCTGTCGTGGGCCTCGTTCGTCGTCGGAGCCGTCATCTTCTTCGCGATGCTCGGCCGTGGTGCCGACAGCCGCGCCCAGACCGTCGACCTGTTCGACTGGATCTCGGCCGGCAGCTTCCACGTGAGCGCGGGCCTGCTCGTCGACCAGCTCTCGATGGTCTTCGTCCTGCTCATCACCTTCGTCGGCTCGCTCATCCACGTGTACTCGATCGGGTACATGGAGCACGACCCCGACAAGCGGCGCTTCTTCGCCTACCTCAACCTCTTCGTCGCCTCGATGCTGCTGCTCGTCCTCGCGAACAGCTACCTGCTGCTCTACGTCGGCTGGGAGGGCGTCGGCCTGGCGTCCTACCTGCTCATCGGCTTCTGGAACCACAACCCGGCCTACGCCACCGCGGCCAACAAGGCGTTCATCGCCAACCGCGTCGGTGACTTCGGGCTGTCGGTCGCGATCATGCTGATGTTCTTCCACTTCGGCGCGGTCGACTTCACGACCGTGCTCGGGGCGGCCGGCAGCAACGCCAACCAGGGCTTCATGACGGCGATGGGCCTCATGCTGCTGCTCGGCGCCTGCGGCAAGTCGGCGCAGTTCCCGCTGCAGAGCTGGCTCGGCGACGCCATGGCCGGCCCGACCCCGGTGTCGGCGCTCATCCACGCGGCGACGATGGTCACCGCGGGCGTCTACCTCGTCGTGCGCTCGGCGCCGATCTTCGAGGCCGCCCCGACCGCCCAGCTCGTCGTCGTCATCGTCGGTGCCATCACGCTGCTCTTCGGGGCGATCGTCGGCTGCGCCAAGGACGACATCAAGAAGGCCCTCGCGGCCTCGACGATGAGCCAGATCGGCTACATGATGCTCGCCGCGGGCCTGGGCCCGGTCGGCTACGCGTTCGCGATCTTCCACCTGCTGACGCACGGCTTCTTCAAGGCCGGGATGTTCCTCGGCGCCGGCTCGGTCATGCACGGCATGAACGACCAGGTCGACATGCGCCGCTTCGGCGGCCTGTCGGGCGCCATGAAGATCACGTGGGCGACGTTCGGCCTCGGCTGGCTCGCGATCCTCGGTGTGCCGCCGTTCTCGGGCTTCTGGTCCAAGGACAAGATCATCGAGGCCGCGTTCGTCGGCGAGGGCTGGCGTCCGTGGGTCTTCGGGCTCGCGGCGCTCATCGGCGCCGGCATCACGGCCTTCTACATGTCGCGCCTGTTCTTCATGACCTTCCACGGCAAGAAGCGCTGGACCGACGACGTCCACCCGCACGAGTCGGGCCGCCTCATGACGGTGCCGATGATGGTGCTCGCGGTCGGCTCGGCCTTCCTCGGCCTCATCATCGGCCCGACCGGCCTGTTCACCTCGTGGCTCGAGCCGGTCACCGGCGCCGAGCCCGAGGGTGCCCACCCGGTCATCCCGGTGCCGGTCCTCATGGTGCTCACGCTGCTCCTCGTCGCCGGCGGCGCCGCGTTCGCGTGGCTGCGCTACTGGCGTGAGGAGGTCCCGGTGGTCGCGCCGGCCGGCAACCTGCTGACGCAGGGGGCCCGCAAGGACCTCTACCAGGACCAGGTCAACGAGGCCCTCCTCATGCGACCCGGCATCCACCTGACGCGCTCGCTCGTCTTCTTCGACAGCAAGGGTGTCGACGGTGCGGCCGGTGGCCTCGCCGCGCTCATCGGTGGGACCAGCGCCCGCCTGCGCAAGCTGCAGAACGGCTTCGCACGCTCCTATGCCCTGACGATGCTCGCGGGCGTCGTCGCCATCCTCGGTGCCCTGTGGGTGATCTCCTGATGACGACCGTCTCGACCGTCTCGACGGTGACGACCAGCATGTCCAGCGTCCCGTGGCTGACGATCCTCGTGGTCGTGCCGCT
>JAEWFB010000367.1 GCA_023389095.1 Actinomycetes bacterium | reverse complement strand
GCCCAGGCCCTCGGGCTGCTCGACGAGGCCCCCGGCGTCGCCGCCGCCTGCCGTGCCGCCGACCAGGGCCTGCTCGACCTGCCCGCGCTGGCGCGCACCGCACCCGAGGTCGTGCCCGGGCTGCGCGTGCTCACCGGCCTGCCCAAGGCCGAGCGCTGGCCCGAGGTCCGCGCCGGCGCGCTGGAGCGGGTTCTCGACCTCGCGCGCTCGCTCGTCGACGTCGTCGTCGTCGACTGCGGCTTCTGCCTCGAGGACGACGAGGAGCTGAGCTACGACACGACGGCTCCCCGCCGCAACGAGGCGACCCTGACGACGCTGGCCGCCTCCGACCTCGTCGTCGCGGTCGGTGGTGCCGACCCGGTGGGCCTGCAACGGTTCGTGCGGGGTCTGCAGGAGCTCGGCACCGTGCCCTCGGGTGAGCCCGTGCCGGTCGTCAACCGGGTCCGCGCGTCGTCCGTCGGCAGCCGGCCGCAGGCACGCATCGCCGACTCGCTCGCGCGGTTCGCCGGCCTGGCCGCCGTGCGCTTCGTGCCGGACGACCCCGAGACCGCCGACGCCGCGATGCTGGCAGGCCGCTCCGTCGTCGAGCACGCCCCGGACTCGCCGCTGCGGCACGCCGTGGCCGACCTCGCCTCGCACGTCGCGCCATGGACGGCGCCGCGGCAGCGGGCCGGTGGACGGCGACGTCGCTCCGGCCGAGGCCGCCGCGAGGCCGTCAGGGCGTGAAGAGGATCGTCAGCCCGGCGAGGGTGTAGAGGATCATGACGACCATGAGCGGCACCTGGCCCACGACGGCGGCGCGCCGGGGCAGCACGGTGATCGCCCGTTCGTGGGCCGCGAAGACGCCGAGCAGGTGTCCGACCACGATGCTGACGGCCTGGACCGTGGCCACGAGCGTCGGCTGGATCAGGGTGTCGTTCGGCACGAGGTGTGCCGTGCCGAGCAGGTCGGCGCCGGTGCCGAGCGGGTCGGTGAGCAGCACCCACGCGTACTGGCCCTGGTAGACGAGCAGCGACCAGTAGTGCGCCACGACGTACCCGCCGGCGATGGGGATGAGCGAGGGCGCGATGTCGCTGACGAACGTGAAGGAGCGGGCAAAGGGCTCGCGGGCCAGCCGCACCGAGACGGCCGACGCGACCCAGAGCGTGCCGGCGACGAGGAGGAAGAAGGCGACGAGCGTGCCGGTCTTGAGCAGCGCCGACGGCAGCGGCGAGCTCTGCACGAACGTCGCCCAGGACAGGTTGGCCGAGAAGCCGTCGTAGGCGGTGCTGCCGAGCATGACCGAGACCGTCGCGACCAGCCCTCGGCCGCCACGCAGGGTGTTGACGCCGTGCAGCGGCGTGCGAAGCACCCACCGGCCGTCCGGACGGCGTCCGAGCGGGGAGAGCAGGCCGAGCAGCCGCGACCACGCCTCGAACGGGTCGGCCTCGTCGAACCACGCGTGCCCGAAGACGGCCGAGCCGATCAGCGTGACGGCGACGTAGGCACCGATGGCCAGCTGCAGGAAGCCCAGCTCGGTGTTGTCCGTGGCCACCAGCTCGACCCACGTGAAGGCGCCCAGACCGAACGCGGCCGGCCACAGCCCCGCCCGGTAGCCGGCCACGGAGGTGTCGGGGCTGACGCGGGCGAGGGCGAGCAGCCCACGGTGCAGCAGCCGCAAGGGGTTGACGACGCGCCACACCGGCCCGAACAGCATCGAGGTGAAGGCGAGGCCGACCCAGAACCACACGTAGACGACGTGCGGCACGGGGTTGCGGGCCGAGTCGGGTCCGAGCACCAGGGCGAGCAGCGTCCACAGGGTCACGGCGCCGACGACGACCCGGGCGAGCACGCGCAGCCAGCGTGAGTCGAGGACCCGGCCGAGCGCGGCGGGCAGCGGCAGGCCCTGGTCGGCGCGCAGCCGCGGCTCGCGCCACAGCACGCCGATCGCGACGAAGGAGATGACCAGCGCCGCGACGGCGGCCACGACGAGCGCGGTGAACGGCAGCGGGAGGTCGCCGCGGCTGCCGACGCCGTGGGCGGGCAGGAGGGCTGGGGCCAGGGCGGTCACGACGCGTCCGGCAGGGTCAGCGGACCGCGACGGTCAGGAGCGTCAGCGCCGGGTCGTGGGTCTCGACCTCGTAGAGCCCGGCGTCCTTGGCGGTGAGGCGCAGCGTCGTCGGCTGCCCGGCCTTGAGCTGGGCCTCCTGGTCGAACCCGTGCGCGTGCAGCTCGTCGTCGTGGTCGCTCGTGACGACGAGCTCGAGCGTCGACCCGACGGGCAGGTCGACCTGCGCGGGGGCCGGCGTCACCGTCGTGCCCTTGACCGTGACCGCGAGACGCTTGACGGCGCCGGCGCTGACGCTCGTGGAGGGCGCGCCGGCGCCGGAGCCCGAGCTGCTGCACCCGGCCGCGCCGGCCAGGGCGAGGACGCAGACGACGGGCGACAGGGCACGGATCACACGCATGGCCACGATCCTAGATGTGCGGGTCTGGCAGAGTGAGGGCATGTCCGACCGCCTGACCTCGCTCGACGCGTCGTTCCTCTACCTCGAGGAGACGACGACCGCGATGCACGTGGGGTCGGTCATGATCTTCGAGCCGCCGCGCGAGGGCTTCGACTACGACCAGCTCGTCGGCATCATCGGCAGCCGCATCGGGGCCATCCCGCGGTTCCGACAGAAGGTCCGCGACGTGCCGGGCCGCATCGCCAACCCCGTGTGGGTCGACGACGAGTCGTTCGACATGAGCTACCACGTGCGGCGAGCCGGCCTGCCACGCCCGGGCACCGACCGCCAGCTGCAGGACTTCGTCGCGCGGGTGCAGCCGCGTCGCCTCGACCGCACACGTCCGCTCTGGGAGGTCTACCTCGTCGAGGGGCTCTCCGGTGGGCGCTTCGCCATCATCACCAAGACCCACCAGGCCCTCATCGACGGCGTCAACGCCCTCGACATCGCCCACGTCATCGTCGACGCCGTCAAGGGCGAGGACGTCGACGCGGTCCCGGTGCCGTGGGAGCCGCACCGTTCGCCGTCGTCGGTCGAGCTCGTCACCGAGGCGGTCGTCGACGTCGTGCGCCGGCCGCGGCAGGTCGTCGACCTCGTGCGCGGCGGGGTCAACGACGTGCTCAACGTCGCGGTCCGCGCCGCGGAGTCGGCGGGGCACCTGCTCTCGACCGTGGCCCGCACGGCGGCCCGGCCCGCCCCGGACTCGCCGCTCAACGCGGAGGTCGGCTCGGCCCGGCGGTGGGTCATGATCGCCACCGACCTCGAGGACTTCCGGCGGGTGCGGTCCTGCCTGGCGCGCGGCGCCTACGCCGAGGACGTCACGATCAACGACGTCGTCCTGGCGACCATCGCCGGCGGCTTCCGGACCTGGCTTCTCGGCCGCGGCGAGCCGGTCTCGGCGGCCACGAAGGTGCGGGCCATGGTCCCGGTCAGCATCTACGGCGACGACCCGGCGGGCATGTACGCCAACCAGGTCATGGCGTGCGTCGTCAACCTGCCGGTGGGCGAGCCGGGGGCCTCGATGCGGCTGCACCAGATCGCCTTCGCCATGCGCCAGCAGATGGAGGGCGGCCAGGCCGTCGGTGCGACGTCGCTGGCCAACCTCGCCGGGTTCGCGCCACCGACGCTGCACGCCCTGGGGGCCCGGATGGGTTCGGCGATGTCGCGGCGCCTCTACAACGTCATGATCACCAACGTGCCGGGCCCGCAGTCCCCGCTCTACGCGGGCGACGCGCGAATGGTGTCGACCTACCCGGTGACCCCGCTCGCCCGGGGCCAGGCCCTGTCCATCGGCATCACCTCCTACGACGGCGGCGTCTACTTCGGCCTCAACGCCGACCGTGAGGCGATGCCCGACGTCGACGTGCTCGGTCAGTCGATCCTCGAGTCGCTCGAGGAGCTGCGCACCGGGAGGGAGTCCTGATGCCGGTCGTGCGCGTGTACGTGCCGCTGGGGCGGGACGGCCTCGAGGAGCTCGCGACGTCCGGGCTGCTGTCCGCCGGGCCCGGGACGCCGCGAACGGCCTTCGCCGTGACCCGGGCCCTCGAGGCGTCCGCGCCGGGGCACGACGTCGAGGACCTCGAGTACGCCGCGTTCAGCGACGCCGTCGATGCCGCGGGCGGGCTGCGCGTCGCCCGCGCCGACCGCAGGGTGGTCGCCTCGGCGGACGCCGACGTCGAGGCGGTCGTCGACCAGGTGGCGCCTCGTGAGGGAGCCCCCGTCTCCCGGGTGGTCGTCACCGCCCCGGTGCCGCTCTCACGCGTGGCGTCCTTCCACGTCGACGACGAGGTGGCGGCGGGCCAGCGGGACGACGAGGCGGACGAGCTGCTCTGGTACGACGTCACCGAGCTCGACGACGTCCGCGGCTTCTTCGCCTGAGCCGCAAGGGGACCCACGTGGACGAGCAGGTGGCGCTCTACGACGACGAGGGTCTTGTCGCCGGGAGCGCGCCGCGCTCGGTGATGCGGGCACGCAACCTGCGGCACGCGGCGTCGTCCGTCGTCGTGCGGGATCCCGACGGGCGGGTCTACCTGCACCGGAGGACCACGACGAAGGACGTGTACCCGGGCCTGCTCGACTTCGCCGCCGGCGGGGTGGTGCTCGCGGGGGAGGACCCCGACGACGGGGCCGTCCGGGAGGTGGCGGAGGAGCTCGGCGTGCACGGCGTGCCGCTCGAGCGGCTGGGCGTGGCCGACTACGCCGACGACGCGACGCGCTACCGCGCCTTCCGCTACACGGTGACGTGGGACGGCCCGGTGCGCTGGCAGCCGGAGGAGGTGTCGTGGGGAACCTGGGTCGAGCTGGCCGAGCTCGTGCGGATCCTCGACGACGAGCCGGGCACCGTCGTGCCCGACAGCATCGCCGTGTGGGGAGCGACGCTGCGGGAGTGGCTCGGCCAGGGGGGCTGACCCGGGCCCATTCTCTTGCCGAAACCGAACGATCGTGCTTTTATGGCGGCATGGGCAAGGGTGACTCGACGAAGCAGGCCGTCCTCGAGGAGGCGGCAGAGCTCGCCTCGCTCGTCGGTCTCGGCGGCCTCACGATCGGCACGCTCGCGGCCGCCACGAAGCTGAGCAAGAGCGGCCTCTATGCCCACTTCGCCTCGAAGGAGGCCTTGCAGGTCGAGGTGCTCCTCCACGCGCGCGAACGGTTCACCGACGTCGTGCTGCGCCCTGCCCTGGGCGTCCCGCGCGGGGAGCCCCGCCTGCGCGCGTTCTTCGAGGCCTGGCTCGCCTGGCAGTCGACGGGGTACAGCGGCGGCTGCATCTTCGTCGACGCCGCAAGCGAGTTCGACGACCAGGAGGGACCGGTGCGCGACGAGCTCGTCCGCGCCGAGCGCGACCGGCAGGAGTCGGTCGGCCTCATCGTCGGCACCGCCGTCGCCGAGGGCCACTTCCGCGACGACGTCGACGCGGAACAGTTCGCCTACGAGCTCGAGGGCATCGTCCTCGCGCACCACCAGGCGGGACGGCTGCTGCGTGACCCGCGCGCTCGCGAGCGGGCGCTGCGGGCCTTCGACCGCCTCCTCGACGCGTGCCGCCCGGTGGCGCGCACCGCCTGACCTCCACCTCCGCCCCGCCTGCTGCGATGTTCTCCCGGAAGGACGACCATGGCACTTCCCTCGACACAGAAAAGCACGAACGATCGGTTGTTTATGACGTTCTCGATTCGCGGCCTCGGCCGGGTCGCACCGCCGGTTGCGGCACGTGTCCTCGAACGGGCCTGGTTCCGCGTCCCCGAGCGTGCTCGTCCTCGCGGTGGCACCGCACCGCGGGGGCGGGAGGAGGGGGGCCCCGCGATCCGCGAGCTGCTCGGCTCGCCCTTCGAGGTGCGGCTCGAGGGGCGGGCGGTCCGTGGCTGGTCGTGGGGCGCTGGCCCCGTCGTCTACCTCGTGCACGGCTGGGGCGGCACCCTCGAGCATCTCGTGCCGTTCGTCGCGCCGTTGCTCGACCTCGGCCTGCAGCCGGTGGCCTTCGACGGCCTCGCCCACGGTCGCTCCGACGACGGACGGCACGGGCGCGGTTCGAGCGACGCCGTCGAGCTCGGCCGGTCGCTCGATGCCGTGGCGGCGCGCTTCGGGCCGGCCCGCGCGGTGCTGGCCCATTCGATGGGCGGGCTCGCGACCCTGCTGGCCCTGCGCGACGGCTGGGTCGGCACCGAGCGGCTCGTCCTCGTCGCGCCCGTTCCCGGGGTGCCGTTCCTGCTCGAGCGGCTGCGCGAGGAGAGCGACCCGGGAGAACCGACCCTGCGCCGGCTCGTCGCGCGGGCCGAGCGCCGCACGGGCTACCCGGTCGAGCACCTCGACCTCGCCCGGCTCGGCGCCGACCTCGAGCGAGCCGGCGACCGGCACGCCCACGGACCGGGCGTCGGCCCGGGGCGGCCCGACCTGCTCGTCGTCCACGACCTCGGTGACCGTGAGGTGCCCCACGACGCGTCGATGGCGCTGGTGCGCTCGTGGCCGGGGGCCGCACTGCTCAGCACCGTGGGGCTCGGGCACCGGCGGATCCTCGCCGACCACGCCGTCACGGGCGCCGTGTCCCGGTTCGTCGCCCGCCTCCCGGTCGAGGCGAGCCTGCACGGCGGGGACGCCCCGGCGCCGTGGCCCTTCGCCACCGAGGCCCCGGACGCCGCGACGTGGTCGGCGACCGCGGGCAGCGACGTCGCCTGAGCGTCCCACGGAGTGGGCCGGGGGAGTCGCGCGGGGCGTGCGGGTTGTTACGTTGCGCGGATGGACTTCACCGCTGACGAGTACGCACGCCGGGACGCCGACCGGCTCCGGGAGATCCTCGCCGGCCCGCCGGTCACCTGGGTGTTCCTCGGCGACAGCATCACCCAGGGCGTCGTGCACACGCGCGGGCGGCGCAACTACGTCGAGCTGTTCGCCGAGCGCGTGCGCGGCGAGCTCGGCCGGCTCGGCGACGCCGTCGTCAACTCGGGGGTCTCGGGGGCCACGGCCGAAGACCTGCTGCCCGAGTTCCACTGGAGGGCAGGACGGTTCGGCCCCGACGTCGTCTTCGTCATGTTCGGCACCAACGACATCGTCGCCGGCGCCGACGGCATTCGCGCCTACCGGTACCGCATCGACCAGATCGTCCAGCGCTCGCGAGACGTCGGCGCCACGGTCGTGCTCCAGACTCCGCCGCCCGTGCTCGCCGACGGAGCGCGCACGCCCGAGCTCCTCGCGCTCTACGCGCAGGCGGTCCGCGAGGTCGCCGAGTCGCTGGGCGTGCTCGTCGTCGACCACGCGGCCGCCTGGCGCGAGGCCGCCGACGCCACCGGCGCTGAGGTCGCGCCGCAGGGGTGGCTCGACGACACCTTCCACCCGGGGGCCCGTGGACACCACGAGTTGCTCCTGACGCTGCTCGGCACGCTCGGCATCGCCGACGCGTCGAGCCCCGTGTGCTCGCTCACCGTCGACGACACGGTGGGCGCGGGCGCCTGAGGAGGCCGTCGCGGGCACCCGTCCCGGACCGCCCCGGCTCAGGGACGGGTCAGGGTCGGATCAGGGCCGACCCCAGCAGCGCGGCGGCCCCCGGGCGGGTCACGATGAGGTCATGACACAGCCGATTCCCAACCCGTACGGCCAGGCCCTGACGCCGACGCGCGACGAGCGCACGTGGGCGATCCTCGGTCACCTCGCCGCCATCGTCGCAGCCGTCATCTCCGTCGGCTGGCTCAGCTTCGTCGGCCCGCTCCTCATCTGGGCCGTCTACAAGGACCGCAGCGCCTTCGTCCGCCAGGCGGCCGCGGGCTCCTTCAACTTCACCCTCGCCGTGTGGGCCGCC
Source organism: Actinomycetes bacterium (assembly GCA_023389095.1). GTDB lineage: Bacteria > Actinomycetota > Actinomycetes > Actinomycetales > Dermatophilaceae > Monashia. The sequence continues at coordinate 2,511 of JAEWFB010000367.1, read as the reverse complement.
ATCATCGTCGGCTGGCTCCTGCTCTTCACGGTGGTCCTCATCCCCGTCTCCGTCATCATCTGGGTCGTCGCCGTGGTCGCCGGCCTGTGGTTCCACGTCCGGGCCGCGATGGCGGCCAACCGCGGGGAGTCGTTCCGCTACCCGTGGGGGATCCCGGTCCTGCACTGACGACGCTCCCGACCACTGCAGCGGTCATGGAACGATGGGGTGGCTCGCCCACGAGGCGGGCCACCCCATCGCCCGTTCCGGGCGACGACAGCGAGAACCGTGCCAACCCGCAGGAGAACTTGATGGACGCCGTGACCCACGTGCCCGCACCGGCCAACGAGCCGGTGCTCGACTACGCGCCGGGCTCGCCCGAGCGCGCCGCGCTCGAGGTCGCCCTCGTCGAGCTGGGAGCCACCCCGCGCGACCTGCCCCACACCATCAACGGCGAGCGCGTCACCGGCGCCGGCGACCCGATCGAGGTCCGGCAGCCGCACGCGCACGCCAAGGTGCTCGGCACGATGCGCAACGCCACCGTCGAGGAGGGCCAGGCCGCCGTCGACGCCGCCAAGGCCGCCGCCCCGATGTGGCGCGAGCTGTCGTTCGACGACCGCGCCGCGATCCTGCTCAAGGCGGCCGAGCTGCTCTCCGGGCCGTGGCGCGCCCGCCTCAACGCCGCGACGATGCTCGGCCAGAGCAAGACCGCCTACCAGGCCGAGATCGACAGCGCGTGCGAGCTCATCGACTTCTGGCGCATCAACGTCCACTTCGCGCGCCAGATCCTCGAGCAGCAGCCGCCGCTCAACGCCAAGGGCATCTGGAACCGGTCGGACTACCGCTCGCTCGAGGGTTTCGTCTACGCCATCACCCCGTTCAACTTCACGGCCATCGCCGGCAACCTGCCCACCGCCCCGGCGCTCATGGGCAACACCGTCGTGTGGAAGCCGAGCCCCACGCAGCAGCTGGCCGCACAACTGACGATGGAGCTGCTCGAGGCGGCGGGCATGCCGCCCGGTGTCATCAACCTCGTCACGGGCGACGGCATCGAGGTCAGCAAGGCGGCGCTCGCCGACGAGGACCTCGCGGGCATCCACTTCACCGGCTCCACGCCGACCTTCAAGCACCTGTGGCACGAGGTCGGCACGAACCTCGACCGCTACCGCACCTACCCGCGACTGGTCGGCGAGACCGGCGGCAAGGACTTCATCCTCGCCCACCCCAGCGCCGACCCGGCCGTGCTGCGCACCGCGATGATCCGCGGCGCCTTCGAGTTCCAGGGCCAGAAGTGCTCGGCCGCCTCGCGCGCGTACGTGCCGGCGTCGGTCTGGAAGCAGATCAAGGGCGACCTCGTCGACATCACGAACGGCCTGAGCCAGGGCGACGTCACCGACCTGTCGAACTTCATGGGCGCCGTCATCGACGACCGCGCGTTCGCCAAGCACAAGGACGCCATCGACCGCGCGCACGCCAGCAAGGGCATCGACGTCGTCGCCGGTGGCACCTACGACGACTCGGTTGGCTACTTCGTGCGTCCGACGGTGCTCGAGATCAAGGACGCGGCCGACGAGTCGTTCCGCACCGAGTACTTCGGCCCGATCCTGTCGGTCCACGTCTTCCCGGACGCCCAGTACGACAAGGTCCTCGACCAGATGGAGCGCTTCGCGCCGTACGGCCTGACCGGCTCGATCATCGCCCAGGACCGCCGCGCCATCGCCGACGCCACGCAGCGCCTGCGCTTCGCCGCCGGCAACTTCTACGTCAACGACAAGCCCACCGGCGCCGTCGTCGGCCAGCAGCCCTTCGGCGGCGGCCGCGCGTCCGGCACCAACGACAAGGCCGGCGCCGCGCAGAACCTGCTGCGTTGGACGAGCGTCCGCTCGATCAAGGAGACGTTCGTCCCGCCGACGAACCACGCCTACCCGCATATGGGCTGAGGCGTCGGAGCACACGCGAGGAGGCCGGTCCCCGTCGGGGGCCGGCCTCCGCTGCGTCCTGGGCGTCCGGGAACCGTTGCGGCTCAGGCGTGCTCGGCGAGCCAGGTCTGACCGGTCTGCTGCTCGCTGCGGATGGCGTCGACGACGGCGGGCGCGGCGGCCTTCTCGACCTTTCCGCCGAAGAGCGGGATCGAGGCCTTGAGGTCGCCCTCGATGGTGATCGTCGTACCGCCGCCCGTGGGGAAGAGGCGCACGTCCGAGCGCATCGCGACAGGGGCGCCGGCGACCTCGACGGTCAGGGTGCCGGTACGGCTGGCGTCGCCGCCGGGGCCGGACCACTCGTAGGTCTCGGTGATCGACAGGGTGCTGCCGACCACCGACTTGGCGAAGTCGGGCAGGCCGTCGGTGGGCAGGTCGCGCCGGGTGACGACGCGGGCGCCGTCTCCCACGGCCGTGACGGCGGCGTCGTGGCGCAGCGCGCCGGCCTCGACGCACTTGCGCTCCTGGAACTGCGGGTCGGTGACCATGGCGAACACGGCGTCGGGAGCGGTGACGTACGAGATCGTCTCGGAGATCCTCATGGGCGACAACG
>JAEWFB010000062.1 GCA_023389095.1 Actinomycetes bacterium | reverse complement strand
CCATCGACCCGACGCAGTACCAGTGCGCCCCGACGCGCCTCGACGCCTTCGTCGACGGCCTCCTCGCGCACATCGACTACTCCAACCTCTTCTTCCTCGCCACCACCGGCGCCCTCGACCTGCCGACCTACGACGCGATCCTCTTCGGAGCCTCGAGCGATGCCCGGTACGCCCTCCAGCGCGACTACCGCAACGAGCTGACCCGGTCCTTCCGTGCGGCCCAGTCCTTCTGGGACACCGACGGTTCCGACATCCAGCTGATGGCGATGCACGGCGACGTCATGCGCGACGAGGCCCGGATGACCCGTACGCTGGCCGTCCTCTACGGGGCGCCGGAGTCGGCGGTCTCGGGGCTCGCCTCGATGATCCGCCAGGTCGTGGCGAGCGACCCGGGCCTCCAGGACGGCGACAACCCGCTGTTCACCCTCAACGCCTTCGCGTTCAGCGCGGAGGGCGAGACCGACCCGGTGGTCGCGGCGATCCCCGACAAGCTCGTCTTCGGCGACGGCATCCTCGCGGCCCTGCAGGCCATCGGCGTCGGCGACGTCGGCCCGAGCGCCGTCCTCGGCCACGAGTACGCCCACCACGTGCAGTACGACAAGGGCCTGTTCGCCTCGCCCCTCACCGGCCCCGAGGCCACCCGTCGAACCGAGCTGATGGCCGACGCGTTCGGCACGTACTTCGTCACGCACAAGCGGGGGCTCGCGCTCAATGCGGCGCGTGTGCTGCAGGCCGAGCAGTCCTTCTACCAGGTCGGTGACTGCAGCTTCACCAGCGAGGGCCACCACGGCACGCCCAACCAGCGCCTGCGCGCCTCGACGTGGGGCTTCTCGGTCGCCGACAGCGCCCAGAAGCAGGGCCACGTGCTGCCCTCGCTGACGCTCGATGCCCAGTTCGAGGCCAAGCTGCCCGAGTTCGTGGCCCCCGACGCCTGACGCGCACCCCTCCGACAGCTGCCGGTGCCCCCGTCGATTCCGGTCGGCGGGGGCACCGGCCGGCTCGGTCGGCACTAGGGTCGCCCCATGGGTTCCTGGTGGCTGGAGGCGATCGGCTGGATCGGGTCGGCCGTACTCGTCTGGTCCCTGCTGCAGACCCAGCTGCGACGTCTGCGCGTCATCAACCTCGTCGGCTGCGTCATCCTCATCGGCTACAACACCGCGAACCACGTGTGGCCCATGGTGGGGCTCAACGTCGTGCTCGCCGCGATCAACGTCTGGCAGCTGGCACGCATGTCGCGGGAGCGGCACGACGCGGCCGCCTACGAGGTGCTCGAGGTCTCCGGCGACGACACGTACCTGCGTCACGTGCTGCGCGTCTACGAGGGCGACATTCGCCGGTTCAACCCCGACTTCGTCTACGACCCGTTCTCCGGTGACGCCTGCTACCTCGTCCTCAAGGGCGACGAGACCGTCGGTGTCATCATCGGCCGCAACGCCGGCCACGGGACGGCCCAGCTGCTCCTCGACTGGGTGACGCCGCGGCACCGCGACCTCTCGCCGGGGGAGTTCATCCTCGGTACGGACGGGCCGTTGCGCCGGCGCGGCTACCGCCGCTTCCTGCCGCCCCCGGGGATGGTCGAGCCGTACTACGCCGCCCTCGGCTTCCGACGCGACGGCGACGCCTACGTGCTGTGACGCATCACGCCCGGTGAGGCCTGCCACGACCGGGCGTCGCGCCGTGCGGGACGTCCTACGGTGGAGCTGTGGGAGCCGGCGCGATGTCCGCCCGGCGGCCCGCAGAGGAACGGTGAGAACGATGACCGTGTACGGCACCCCGATCGAACCGCGACCCGACGTCGACCCCACGCGGGACCGCGTCGTGCCGGACGACCGGACGCACGAGGAGCCCGACCTGCGCACCAGAGCGCTCCAGCGGCTTCGCAAGAAGGCGGACTTCCGCGTCCACCTGCTCATCTTCTGCCTCGTCAACGGCATGTTCGTCATCATCTGGGCCATGACGTCGAGCGGCTTCTTCTGGCCGATCTTCCCGATCGCCGGCTGGGGCGTCGGGCTCGTGGCCAACGCCTACGAGGTGTACGTCAAGGAAGAGCCGACGGAGGCCCAGGTGGACGCCGAGGTGGAGCGGCTGCGTCGCCGCTGACGACGAGGTCGTCGTCCGGGGCAGCCTGCTCCGGCCCGGCACCCTCGACACCCTCCGCGGGCTCCGCCCGGCCCGCGAGGGCGATGCATCCGGCGAGCGTCGCGACGAAGGCGACGGCCGCCATCGGCTCGCGCCCCGGCACGACCTGGTCGCCCAGGGCGAGCAGGCCCACGAGGGCCGGCACGACCGTCTCGGTCGCGAACGTCAGTGCCGCGACCGTCGTGACCCGCCCCCGCGCCAGGGCCAGCGCGTAGGCGACGGTCGCCAGGGCGGCGTGCGCCGCGAGGATCCACGCCATGCCGTCGGTGAGCAGGCCCCAGAGCGGGTCCGGGACCTCAAGCAGCCGTGCCGCCACCCCGACCCCGCCGAAGCCGAGCCCGGCGGCGATGCTGAGCAGCACGGCGCCGCGTCGACGCTCGTGGTCGACGACGCCCACCACGACGAGCCCCGCCACGAGCGCGGCCGCGGCGAGCAGCCACCACGTGGCCTCCGGACCCGGTTGCACCGCCGGCCCCGCGGCCGCGGAGAAGGCCAGCCCGGCCAGCCCCATGCAGACCCCGACGAGCGCGACCACCTCGCCCCGGCCGATGCGCTGGCCGAGGACGACCACCGACAGCACAGCGGTCACCGCGACCGACGACGCCACCGCCGACTCGACGAGGAAGAGGGGCAGCGTGCGCAACGCCGCCACCGACGCGAGGAAGCCGAGCCCGTCGAGGGCGAGCCCGACGGCGTAGGGCCACGCCGGCCGGACGCGTCGCAGCACGGGCGTGCCCGGCGGCACGGCGGCGAGGCGGCGCACGCCGATGGCCTGCAGCACCGTGGCGGTGCCGTAGGCGAGCGCTGCGAGGAGCGCGCCGAGGAGGCCGAGCATCACGCGGCGATGGTGGCAACCCCGGCTGGGAGGTGCCTGCGGGTCAGAGGATGCGTTGGCACTTGGCCATGAAGCGGTCGGGGTCGACGACCGCCCGGTGCACCTCGCCGAACGCGATCTCCTCGCCGTCGGCGTCCTTGGCGCTGACGTGGCACACGAGCCGGCGGCCGTCGTTGATCGGCTCGGCGCACAGGATGGTGACCGCGGAGCCCACAGCGCTGCCCTTGACGTGCTCGATGACGATCTTGGTGCCCACCGTGGTGTGCTCGGAGTCGATGCTCTGCTGGCAGACCTGGAAGGCGGCGTTCTCGCACCACGTGGCGAGCCGCGGGGTCGCGAGGACCGCGAGGTCACCGCTGCCGACCGTGGCGGCCGTGTCGTCCGAGGTGACCGTGTGCTGGAACTTGCGCATGGGCATTGGACGAGTCTGACAGAGAACGGACCGACTGCCGACCCGTGCCCGGTGGGCGGGCGTCGGGTGCGGCTCTGCGTGTCGGGGCCCGGCGGTGCGGCACGGCTGGGAGTCTTGGCACCGTGACCACCCACCTCTGGGTCCTCTCGGTGGCCCTCGGCGTCACGGCGCTCATCAACTGGGGTGCCGTGCTACGGGGTGAGTACGCGCTCGAGCGGCTGACGAAGCCACTCGTCGTGCTGCTCCTCGGGGGCGTGGCGTGGTCGCTGAGCTGGGAGGGCGCAGCGCCCGGTTCGCCGACCCTGCTGCCGGTGCTCGTCGCGCTCGGGTTCAGCCTCGTCGGTGACGTCGCGCTGCTGACGGCCACCGAGACGCGCTTCCTCGTCGGGGTCGGGGCCTTCTTCGCCGCGCACGTCGCCTACACCTGGGCCGTCCTCGAGACGCCGACGCAGCCGGGCTTCCCGTGGTGGCTGCTGGGCGCCGTCCCGGTGGCCGTGCTGCTGTTCGTCTTCTTCGGCCGCGACATCGTCCGGGGTGCGGGGGAGCAGCGCGGCCCGGTCTTCATCTACCAGCTCGCCCTCATCACGCTGCTGCTCGTCGCCGCCTGGAAGGGCGACTGGCTCGTGATCCTCGGCTGCTTCACCTTCGTCGTCAGTGACACCGTGCTCGGCCACGACCGGTTCGTCCACGAGCGTCGGTGGGCCCCGATCGTCGTCATCGTCACCTACCACGTGGCCCAGACCCTCATCGTCGTCGGCCTCTTCCGCTGAGCAAACCGCGGAGCAACCCCCCGCCCCCGACGCCCGACGCCCGACGCCCCCCTCTCCATCGAGTGAGCACCCAGTCCCACCCGCCCCACCAGACCCACGGGCCCCACTAGCCCCACAGCGACACAGGCCCCCTTTCCATCGAGTGAGCACTCAGCCCCAGCGGGCTCACCGGTAGCGGTCCGTCCACACCCCCGGGCCGGTGTCGACGTTGTCCACAATCCCGGCGTCCGGTGCCTTCCCGCGCGGTGCGACGCACCGCAGCCTTGGCCAGGTGACCTCATCGTTGGCTGCCAGGGCCGCCGCCCACGTGCCGCACATGAAGCTGCTGCCGGACGAGGCGTACACCGCGCTGGTCGAACACGCGCGACTCGTCCTCGGCTGTGTCCCGCCCGGTTCGGTCTGTCCCACGTCACCGCGGCGCAGCTGCACGGGATACCGCTCCCTGCACCCGCAGTGCTCGAGCCAGGGACCCACGTGGTGCGTCCACTGCCCGCGACGCAGGCGCGGGTGGCCGGAGTGCGTGGCCACCGCGCGCTGCATCCGCGGGAGGTGGCGACGGTCCGGGGCCTGCCCGTGGTCGGCCTCGCCGACACGTTCGCGGATCTCGGTGAGCTGATCGGGCGGGGCAAGCCCTTGGGTCTCGATGACGCGGTCGTGGCCGGGGACGCGTGCGCCACGATGCTGGGAAGCGTCGTCCCGCTGCGGCGGGCCGTCGATGCCAGGGTGCGGCCACGGGGCAAGCGGACACTTGTCGAGGCCCTGCAGCTCGTCCGAGTCGGCGCTGCGTCTCCGCGGGAGACGATCGCGCGCCTCATGTTCGTCAGGGCGGGGCTGCCGGAACCGAAGCTGAACGAGCCGGTCCGCTCTGCCGATGATCCCGACCACATCCTCGGCTTCGCCGACCTCCTGTGGAGGGTTCGCGCCGCCGACGGCACCGTCCGTCAGCTGGTGGGCGAGTACCAGGGCGAGGCCTTCCACTCCTCGGAGGAACAGCGAGGCCGGGACGACGTACGCGCGAGTGCTTTCGTCGACGAAGGGTGGCCGGTCGAGGAGCTGTGGAAGGCGGACCTGGCCACCGACGCCGCGAGGGTCGAGACGGTCTTGCGGTTCGCGTCCCGGCTCGGCGTGCCGACCCGTGACCTCACGCTCTCGGCCGTCGTGCCGCGGTTCTTCGCAAGCCACGTGATCGATGAAGCCGTCCAGCGCTCCATGGCCGCCGAGGCACGACGCGCCGAACGCGATGGCTGGGGCGGCCGATGGGACGGGTGCGGCTGAGTGCTCACTCGATGAAGGAGTGGGGGCGGCGACGGAGG
>JAEWFB010000655.1 GCA_023389095.1 Actinomycetes bacterium | reverse complement strand
GTACGGACGGGACGGACGGGCGCGACTTGGTCGCCTCGGCGTCGCTGCTGGGCGACCCCGAGAACGACGACTACGACGTCGAGGCGGTCCCCGCCTGAGGGGATCGTCCGGCCGGGCGACGTCGATTCGGCCGTGCGCGGTACGGCAGATAGCCTTCTGCGCATGGCCGAGTACATCTACACCATGACCCGTGCGCGCAAGGCGCACAACGAGAAGGTCATCCTCGACGACGTCTCGATGTCGTTCTACCCGGGCGCGAAGATCGGCATGGTCGGTCCCAACGGCGCCGGCAAGTCGACGATCCTGAAGATCATGGCCGGACTCGACCAGCCCAGCAACGGCGAGGCCCGGCTGGCTCCCGGCGCGACCGTCGGCATCCTCCTGCAGGAGCCGCCGCTCAACGAGGACAAGACCGTGCTCGGCAACGTCGAGGAGGGCGCCGGCGAGATCAAGGCGAAGCTCGACCGCTACAACGAGATCTCCGCCGAGATGGCCGACCCCGACGCGGACTACGACGCCCTGCTCGCCGAGATGGGCAAGCTGCAGGAGGACATCGACCACGCCGACGCCTGGGACCTCGACTCCCAGCTCGAGCAGGCCATGGACGCGCTCCGCTGCCCGCCGCCGGAGTCGCCCGTGACCAACCTCTCCGGTGGTGAGCGTCGACGCGTGGCGCTGTGCAAGCTGCTCCTGCAGAAGCCCGACCTGCTCCTGCTCGACGAGCCGACCAACCACCTCGACGCCGAGTCGGTGCTCTGGCTGGAGCAGCACCTCGAGACCTACCCGGGCGCCGTGATCGCCGTCACCCACGACCGCTACTTCCTCGACAACGTCGCCCAGTGGATCGCCGAGGTCGACCGCGGTCGCCTCTACCCCTACGAGGGCAACTACTCGACCTACCTCGAGAAGAAGGCCGAGCGACTCACGATCCAGGGCAAGAAGGACGCCAAGCTCGCCAAGCGCCTCAAGACCGAGCTCGAGTGGGTTCGCAGCAACGCCAAGGGCCGCCAGGTCAAGAGCAAGGCTCGCCTGGCCCGCTACGAGGAGATGGCCGCCGAGGCCGAGCGCACTCGCAAGCTCGACTTCGAGGAGCTGCAGATCCCGCCGGGCCCGCGCCTGGGCTCCACGGTCATCGAGGTCAAGAACCTCAAGAAGGGCTTCGGCGACCGCGTCCTCATCGACAACCTGTCGTTCTCGCTGCCCCGCAACGGCATCGTCGGCGTCATCGGTCCCAACGGTGTCGGCAAGTCGACGCTCTTCAAGACGATCGTCGGCTTCGAGCAGCCGGACTCGGGCGAGGTCAAGATCGGCGAGACGGTCAAGATCTCCTACGTCGACCAGGGCCGCGAGGGCCTGGACCCGAAGAAGAACCTATGGGAGATCGTCTCCGACGGCCTCGACTACATGAAGGTCGGCAACGTCGAGATCCCCTCGCGCGCCTACGTGTCGCAGTTCGGCTTCAAGGGCCCCGACCAGCAGAAGCTCTCCGGGGTCTTGTCCGGTGGTGAGCGCAACCGTCTCAACCTCGCGCTCACCCTCAAGCAGGGCGGCAACCTGCTGCTGCTCGACGAGCCCACCAACGACCTCGACGTCGAGACGCTCGGCTCGCTCGAGAACGCCCTGCTCGACTTCCCGGGCTGCGCCGTCGTGATCACCCACGACCGCTGGTTCCTCGACCGGATCGCGACGCACATCCTCGCCTACGAGGGCACCGAGGAGAACCCGTCGAGCTGGTACTGGTTCGAGGGCAACTTCGAGTCCTACGAGGCCAACAAGGTCGAGCGGCTCGGCCCGGAGGCCGCCCGCCCGCACCGGGTCACCTACCGCAAGCTGACGCGCGACTGACCTGCGCGGCCGTCTCCGACGGCCACCGCAGCACCGCCGGCCACCGCTCCTCACCACTGGAGCGGTGGCCGGCGCGCTAGAGCCAGCCCTTGCGGCGGAAGACGACGTACAGCAGCGCGGCGACGACGACGATGATCCCACCGCTGACGAGCACCCCTGCGTGAGAACCGAACCCGGGGTAGGGCACGTTCTGGCCGAACCAGCCCGTGACGGCCGTCGGCACGGCGATGATGGCCGCCCACGCCGTCAGCTTCTTCATGACGGTGTTGAGCCGGGCGTCCTGCAGGGACAGGTTGGTCTCGAAGACCGTCGTGACCAGGTCGCGCAGCGACTCGGTCCACTCGGCCGCCCGCAGGACGTGGTCGTAGAGGTCCTCGTAGAACCCGTCGAGCTCGGGCCGGCGCTCGTCGAGGTCCTTGCGGTGGCGCAGCACGGCGTTGACGACCTCGCGCATCGGCAGCACGACCCGGCGCAGCTCGACGAGCTCCTTGCGCACCCGGTACGTGCGCACCTGCACGACGCGGGAGCGGCCGCGGTCGTCGAAGAGGTCGTCCTCGAGGCCCTCGATGGCGTCGTCGAGCTGCTGGATCGTCTCGAAGTGGCCGTCGACGACGACGTCGAGCAGGCCGTGCACCAGGGCACCGACGCCGAAGCGGAGCAGGTCGGGATCCTCGTTCCACCGCTCGAGGACCGGGTCCATGTCGAACGAGGCGTTCGAGCGGACCGTGATGACGCCGCGCGGGAGCACGAACGCCGAGATGCGGGTGAGGCGCAGGCGTGAGTCGCGCGAGGCGGGGTCGTCATCGGAGGCGTCGAGTCGGGTGGCGTACACGGTGAGGAAGGTGTGCTTGGCGTGCCGGGTGGCCTTCGGCCGCTCGCCCGCGGTCACGGCGTCCTCGACCGCATGCGGGTCCAGGCCGAGCTCGTCGGCGAGGTGCTGCAGGTGCGCCCGGTCCGGCTCGCACAGGTCGACCCAGAGCAATGACCCCTCGCGGTCGAGGTGGTCGGACACCTCGTCGAGGGGAAAGTCCTCCTCGACGACGGCGCCGTCCTCCCAGCGGCGGGTCCGCACCGTCACGTCAGCCTGGCTCACGCCCCCAGTGTGGCAGGGGAGGCCGGCGGGACGGGCGGGTCAGGCGATGAGCGGCGGCGCGTCGTCGCGCGCCGGCCGACCGGCGAGCGCGAGGTCCCAGGCCGCCGCGAGGCGCCGGCCCACCTCGTCGGCCTCGTCGGCCGGCACGCAGAACGGGATGCGCACCCAGCGCCCGAGGCCGCCGGCGGCCGCGAACTGGCTGCCCCGGGCGAGGCGGACGCCGGCCTGCTCTCCCACGCGCGCCAGCTGCTCGCCCCGCGCGACCGGCAGCTCGCACCAGAGGTTGAG
>JAEWFB010000621.1 GCA_023389095.1 Actinomycetes bacterium | reverse complement strand
GTCGCGGTGACCCGCGCCCGCACGTTGCCGAAGAACTCCAGCTCGCGGTCGACGCGCCGGGCCTGCACCGCGCCGACGGCGGCCGGCGCGAGCAGCACCAGGTACATGGCGGCCGGGTAGTCGGCGGCGCTGGGCATCGCCCCGAGCACGGGCACGAGCGGCAGGAGTCCCGGCTGGGCCGCGGCCGGCGTGACGGCCGAGCCGAGCGCGAGCTGGAAGCCGGGCCCGGCGAGGAACCCGAGCGCCCACGTCGCGGCGTTCCCGAGCAGCGCCAGCTGGGCCAGGCCCAGCACGAGGGTGGCCCCGGCGTTGGTCCCGTACTCGTCCTGGATCGTCATGACCTGGCCCCACGACACGGCGAGGCGCGCCACGACGACGACCACCCCGAGCGTGAGCAGGACGGCGACCCCGCGCCAGCCGATGCGCCACACGGCCGGGAGCCAGCTCGGCCCGCGCCGGAACCAGGACCGGACGAACGCCGGCGCCGCCTCGTCCTCGGGGCGCAGCAGCACGAAGCCCAGCGCGAGCAGCGGCACGAGCAACGACCCGATCACCGCTGCGGCCCCCGGGGTGGCCGGGCCGCCGAGCGTGAAGAGCGCGAAGACCGCGGACCCGGCGCCGTAGCCCACGACGAACCCGGGCACGACGCCCCAGCGGGCCACCTGGCTCCACGCGTCGGGGCCGACGCGGAGTCGCTCCGTGCCGGCGACGCGTCGGGCGAACCGGAAGGCGACGTGCACGAAGACGAGCAGCAGCAGCACCGGCGTCACCGACAGCGTCACTCCGGCGGCGGTACCGACCGACTGACCGTGCCCGAGGAACCAGACGGCACTGCCCACCGACACCGCGGAGAACCACCCGAGCGAGCTCTCGGGCGCGGCCACCCACCCGATGAGGGCGGGCAGCCCCACGACCGACCACGTACCGACCGCGGCGAGCAGGCCGGCGCGCAGGGCGGCCGGGACGGCGGACGACGGGGTGGGGCTCGTGGCGGGCAGCGGACTCACTCCTGACGCGGCGGACGTGCGGTCGCCTCCATGGTCGGCGCTGGGCCTGCCGCGGGCGAGCCCCCACGCCGGGGGACCCCGAAACCGTCACTGCCGCAGCAGGTGTGACCGACGGACCAGCCCGTTGGCCTGACGGGTGCACCGCGATCGACGGACACTGGAGATGAAAGGGAGTGACCTCCATGATCACCATCCGCTCCCGGCTCACGACGCTCCTCACCTGCGTCCTCGGCCCACTCCTCGCCCTGGCCCTCGCGGCCCTCGTCGCGGCCCCTGCGCCCGCCCGGACAACGGCCGCGCGCGCGGCGTCCGTCCCCACCGTCGACACGGTGGCGGTCGCCTACGCCGGCACCGTGTACCTGACCTTCGACGACGGCCCCAACGCCACGTACACGCCGCAGATCCTGTCGATCCTGCGCCGGTACGGCGTCAAGGCGGTCTTCTTCGAGGTCGGGCAGAACGTGTCCTGGTACCCCTCGATCCCCCGCACCCTGCGCTCCTACGGCAACAAGATCGGCAACCACACGTGGAGCCACCCCGACCTGACGACGCTGTCGTCGGCGTCGGTCAGCTGGCAGCTGAACCGGATGGAGTCCGCGCTCGGCTACCGGCCGCGCTGCGTGCGCCCGCCCTACGGTGCGACGAACGCGCGGATCGCCGCGATCATCGCCGCCCGCGGCCAGCGGCAGATCCTCTGGACCGTCGACCCGCGCGACTGGTCGCGCCCCGGGACGTGGACCATCGTCAACCGGGTCCTCGCGAACGTCCGTGACGGGTCGCGGATCCTGCTGCACGACGGCGGCGGCAACCGATCGCAGACCGTCGCCGCCCTCGACCTGCTCATCCCCCGCCTCCGCGCCCGCGGGTTCGTCCTCGGCCTGATGGCCTGCTGACGCTCTCCCGCGCGAGCACCGGCGGGGCGGACCCGGCGTCCGGCGGCTCCCTCCCCCGGACGTCGGCCGGGCGGCCACCCACGAGGGTGGCCGCCCGGAAGACGTGCTGCGAGGACCGAGGCGTCAGCCGGCCAGGCCCTGCATGATCTCGCGCATGAGCGCGGCCGTCTCGGACGGCGTCTTGCCGACCTTGACGCCGGCGGCCTCGAGGGCCTCCTTCTTGGCCTGGGCCGTGCCCGAGGAGCCCGAGACGATGGCGCCCGCGTGGCCCATCGTCTTGCCCTCGGGGGCCGTGAAGCCGGCGACGTAGCCGACGACCGGCTTGGTCACGTGCTCCTTGATGTAGGCCGCCGCCCGCTCCTCGGCGTCGCCACCGATCTCGCCGATCATGACGATCGCGTCGGTGTCGGGGTCGTTCTGGAACGCCTCGAGGCAGTCGATGTGGGTCGTGCCGATGATCGGGTCGCCGCCGATGCCGACGGCCGAGCTGAAGCCGAAGTCCCGCAGCTCGTACATCATCTGGTAGGTCAGCGTGCCCGACTTGGACACGAGGCCGATGCGGCCCGTGCCGGAGATGTCGGCCGGGATGATGCCGGCGTTGCTGACGCCCGGCGTGATGAGGCCCGGGCAGTTGGGCCCGACGATGCGCGTCGTGCCCTTGTCCTTGGCGTAGTTGTAGAACTCGGCGGTGTCCTTGACGGCGACGCCCTCGGTGATGACGACGACGAGCGGCACCTCGGCGTCGACGGCCTCGACGGCCGCGGCCTTGGTGAAGGCGGCCGGGACGAAGACGACACTGACGTTCGCGCCGGTCTGCGCGACCGCGTCGGCGACCGAGCCGAAGACCGGGACGCTGACACCGCCCTCGAAGTCGACGGTGGTGCCGGCCTTGCGCGGGTTGACGCCGCCGACGATGTTCGTACCGGACTTGAGCATGCGCTGCGTGTGCTTCATGCCCTCGGAGCCGGTCATGCCCTGGACGATGACCTTCGAGTCAGCGTTGAGGAAGATGGCCATGGTTCGCGTTCTCTCTTCTGGTCGACTCGGGTCTTACTTGGCGGCGAGCTCGGCGGCGCGGCGCGCGGCGCCGTCCATCGTCGGCTCGATCGTCACGAGGGGGTGGTTGCGCTCCTGCAGGATGCGGCGGCCCTCCTCGACGTTGTTGCCGTCGAGGCGCACGACGAGCGGGCGGTTCTCCTCGTCGCCGAGCGCGTCGAGGGCGCCGACGATGCCGTTGGCGACGGCGTCGCAGGCCGTGATGCCGCCGAAGACGTTGACGAAGACGCTCTTGACCTGCGGGTCGGACAGGATGATGTGCAGCCCGTTGGCCATGACCTCGGCGCTCGCGCCACCACCGATGTCGAGGAAGTTGGCCGGCTTCTGGCCGCCGAACTCCTCGCCGGCGTAGGCGACGACGTCGAGGGTGCTCATGACGAGGCCCGCACCGTTGCCGATGATGCCGACCGAGCCGTCGAGCTTGACGTAGTTGAGGTCCTTCTCCTTCGCGGCGGCCTCGAGCGGGTCGGCGGCGGCCTTGTCCTCGAGGGCCGCGTGGTCCGCGTGGCGGAAGCCGGCGTTGGTGTCGAGGGAGACCTTGCCGTCGAGGGCGACGATGGCGCCGTCCTCGGTCTTGACGAGCGGGTTGACCTCGACGAGCGTCGCGTCCTCGTCGCGGTAGACGGTCCAGAGCTTCTGGATGACGTCGGCGATGGCCGCCTTGTCACCCTCGTCGAAGCCGGCGGCGTCGACGATCTCCTGGGCCTTGGCCGCGTCGATGCCGGCGTTCGGGTCGACGGCGATGCGCGCGAGGGCGTCGGGGCGCTCGACGGCGAGCTGCTCGATCTCCATGCCGCCCTCCTTCGAGCACATGGCGAGGTACGTGCGGTTGGCACGGTCGAGCAGGATCGAGAAGTAGTACTCCTCGGCGATGCGGGCACCGGCGGCGATCATCACCTGGTGGACCGTGTGGCCCTTGATGTCCATGCCGAGGATCTGCTCCGCGTGGGCCTGCGCCTCGTCGGCGCTCTTGGCGACCTTGACGCCGCCGGCCTTGCCGCGGCCTCCGGTCTTGACCTGCGCCTTGACGACGGTGACGCCGCCCGACGTCTCGCCGATCCGCTCGGCGGCGGCACGCGCCTCCTCCGGCGTCGTCGCGGTGGCGCCTGCGAGCACGGGGACACCGTGCTTCTCGAACATGTCGCGGGCTTGGTACTCGAAGAGATCCACGGGTGGGGTCCGTCCTCGTCGTCGATGGGGGTGCTCGACTGCGCCGAGGAGGCGTCCGCCGGGCCACCCACGTGTGCACGCGGTCGGTCCTCGCGCCAGGGCGCAACCGAAAGAAGGCTGACCCTCGGACTCTAGTGCCCCCGAGCAGACCCGACGTCACCGGGTGCGGGCGACGGGACGTGGATCACACCCGGTGTCCACGTCGTGGCCGTCCGCACCCGGCAGACTGCCGGCTCGCACCGGGTGCGTACCGGGTGCGTACCGGGTTGGTACCGGGTGCGTGCCGGGTTGGTACCGGGTTCGTGCCCCGGTCAGGCCACGGCCTGCTGGGCCACGGGCTCGTCGTGGCCCGCGGCCGAGGAGCCCCCTCCGCCGGCCGCGGGCGTCCAGCGGCGCCACCACTCGTGGAGGCCCAGGCCCAGCAGCACGGTCGCCACGGCGACCAGCGCCAACCCCGTCGACATCGCGGGGGTCAGGGTGACCGGCCCGCCGTCCTGCGCAGTGAGGGCCGGGAGGAACGTGATGGCCAGCCCCGCGAGGGACAGCAGCACCCGCAGCCAGACGCGTCGCACCGACGCCGCGAGCGCCACCCCGACCGCACCGGGCAGCAGGACCACTCCGGGACTGCCGAACAGCAGCAGCCCCGGGAGGGGCGCGAGACGCCACCACCGCGTGCGGCCCGATGCCCGTGCGCCGGCGACCAGCCCGATCCCACCGCCAAGCAGGGCACTGAGCCCGAGAATGAGCAGCGTTCCGCCCCAAGAGAACTCAGGGGACGTCGTCACGAGTCGCATGAAGACTCGGGCAAGGACACCCCAACCCGCACCCAGGGCGAGTCCGATGGCCAGCCCCGACACGAGCCCGGTGGGCCTCGTCACGGCGAGACGCCGCGCGCTCCACGACGCGCGCATGGTCACCACTCCACCGGCAGACAGGCCAACCGGGCGCCGGCGGCGCCCGTGACGGGGTTCGTCGGTGCCGCGTGCACGACGACCGAGCGGGTGCCCGGCTGCACCGGGAAGCGCACGACCGCGCTCGAGTCGCCGCCGCCGGCAGCGTCGACGGTGAAGTCCAGCCAGACCTCCGTGGCCGGGGACGGGCTCGCCGGCAGGTGCCCGGCGTGCGCGTCGACGTTGTAGTGCCCCGACGCGAGCGCCGGCTGGTCCGTGGCACAGGGCCCGTCGTGCAGGTGCGCACCGAACGTGCGTCCCGCGACCGTCGGGTCGATGCCGCGCACGTGCAGCACGGCGGTCGTGCCGGCCCCGTGCCCGACGAGCTGGACCCGGGCCGTCGCGTGGTCGAACGGCCCCGCGGCGACGGTGTCGTAGTCGCGCATCTGCCCCGCCGACCGGACGACCACGGCGGCGGCCACGGCCGTCGATGCGAGTGCGACCACCCCCGACGCCGCGACCAGTCCGGCCATCCCCCCGCGAATTCTCCTGTGATGCATGGCTTTCACGCCCTCCCTCGTGTTGTGTGTTCCTACACTGGAGACGGGCGCGCCGGCCTGCCGGGCGACAGGGAACTCCACAAAAAGAATTCGGAATCTTCCTGTCACCCGGACCGATCCGTCGCCCGTCTGTCGAGGTGATGGATGCCTTCCCTGCTGAGGTCGTGACCGCCGGAGTGGCCGGCGACGACTTCGACACCCGAGCCGCGGCGTTGTTCAACGCCGAGGCTCCATCACTGCTGCACCTGGCCCGGTTCTACGTCGACGACAAGACGGCGGCCGAGGACCTGGTGCAGGAGGCGTTCATCCGGCTGAGCCGCACCATGGGACGCGTCCGCGAGCCGTCCCGCGCCGCCGCGTACCTGCGCTCGATCGTCATCAACCTGGCCCGCGACCACAACCGCAGAGGGCTGGTGTCGCTGCACCACCGGCCCCCGGCACCCGACGACGTGCCCTCGGCCGAGGAGTCCGCCCTCGGACGCAGCGCCCGCCAGGAGGTCATCGAGGCCCTGCGCGCCCTGCCGGGGCGGCAGCGTGACTGCCTGACGCTGCGGTACTACTACGACATGTCCCCGGCCGACATCGCCGACGGCCTGGGGATGTCGGTCAACTCCGTCAAGACCCACCTCCAGCGAGGCCTGCGGGCCCTGCACGTCGCGCTCCGGGAGACGCCATGAGCGACATCGAGCACCTCATCGAGGAGGCCCTGCGACCCGTGGGCGCCGCACCTCCCCCACCCTCGCGCGACCTGTTCGGCCGCGTCCTCGAGTCGGTCCACGACGACCAGCGCCGCCGGCGCAAGGTCCGACGCGTCGTCGCCCTCTGGGTGGTCGCGGTCGCGGCCGCGGCGCTCCTCGTGCTCCTGCTCACCCCTCGATCGGACGGAGACCTGCTCATGCCCTGGTGGATCCTCGAGCTCGCGACGACGGCGGTGCTCGTCGGCATCGCGGTGTGGCTCGGCCCCTTCATCAAGCGGTTCGGCCGCGCCTACGCCGCCGACGTCTTCCACGACAACCCGGCCACCGGCAAGAGCTACATCGTGCTCACCGACGTCGTGTACTACCTGATCTTCGCGGCGTACATCCTCTTCACGGTCCAGCTCGCGCCGCCGCACGACCAGTGGAACAACCTGTCGCAGACCGTCGTCGCCCCGCAGGTGCAGGCCGAGCTCGTCCGCATCGGCGGCATCCTGCTCGTCATCGGCGTGCTGCACGGGCTCAACATCGTGCTCATGCCGGTGCTCGGCCGGCTCTTCTCGCTCAACCGGCGCGTCGACCGCGTCCACCGGGTCGAGCGCGCCGACCACGCGGACCGCGTCTGACCGGGCTGCGCCGGCGCCGCGTCGGACTCCCGGGACGCGGCCGGCGGCTGCGACGCGTCAGGCGGGGTGGACGTTGGCGTGCACCCAGTCGACGATCTCGCGGGTCGTCGCGCCCGGCGTGAACACCTTGGCGACCCCGAGCCGCTCGAGCTCGGGGATGTCGTCGTCGGGGATGATGCCGCCGCCGAAGACGACGATGTCGCTCGCGTCGCGCTCGCGGAGCAGGTCGACGACGCGGGCGAAGAGCGTCAGGTGCGCCCCGGAGAGGACCGAGAGCCCGACCACGTCGGCGTCCTCCTGGATGGCCGCCTCGACGATCTGCTCCGGCGTCTGGTGCAGGCCGGTGTAGATGACCTCCATCCCGGCGTCGCGCAGGGCGCGGGCCACGACCTTGGCCCCGCGGTCGTGCCCGTCGAGGCCGGGCTTGGCCACGACGACTCGGATGACGTCGGCCGACACGGCACCAGGGGTCTCGCTCATGGGCCGAACTCTAGCCAGACCCGCCGAAGGTGCAGCACGAAAGTGACTAGCCACCCATTACCCGGGGTAACGTCACCGCCGTGGGCGCCTCCCAGCACGCGACGAAGCCGTCGCGACCCGAGTCCGCCCCGTCCCGTCGGACGCGTGGCGCCAGGAACGCCAGAAGCGCCCTCGACGCGGTCGGGGAGGTCGCGGCTGCCCTGCTGACGCCCACCGGGCTGGCCGGCGCCGCGCTCGAGGCCACGTGGATCGGCCTGCACATGGCGCTCTGGCCGGTCGGGCACCTCGGGACGCGCGCATCGGACCACCGCGACGGCTACCGCGTCGGGCACCTGACCCCGAGCCAGCGCGGACTCATCGTCAGCGACGTCGAGGCGGCCGGAACCCCGATCCTGCTCGTGCACGGCATGGTCGACAACCGCTCGATCTTCACCGTCCTGCGCCGGGGGCTGTCCAAGCGCGGCTTCGGGCGCATCGACACCATCAACTACTCGATGTTCACCGGCGACGTCAGGGCCGCGGCCGCCGACCTCGGCGCCGAGGTCGAGCGGATCGTCGCCGAGACCGGCTACGAGCGCATCCACGTCGTCGGCCACTCGATGGGCGGCCTCATCGCCCGGTACTACGTGACGCGCCTCGGCGGCGACGCGCACGTGCACACGCTCGTGACGCTCGGCACCCCGCACCGCGGCAGCTACCTCGCCTACACGTGGAACAACGGCCTGACCCGGCAGCTGCGGCCCGGCAGCCGGCTCTTCGCCGAGCTGGCCCGGCCGGTGCGCGACTGCCAGACCCGTTTCATCGCCTACTGGTCCGACCTCGACCAGGTGGTCCTGCCGCAGCGCAACGCGGCCCTGCGCCACCCCGACCTCAACGTGCACAACATCGCGCTGCACGGCGTCGGCCACATGAGCATCCCGATCACGAGCAGCGTCGTGCACGGCATCTCGGCCGCGCTCGCGCACCTCGACACGACCGGGGCGACCCTGACCCCCGGCGTCAGCCCCCTCCGCACGCGGCACACCCCCACCGGCGGCGGGCCGACGTCCCCGAAGCCGCGCGGGTCGAAACCGCCACGGAAGCCGCAGATGCCCTAGGGTCGGCGACAGCCGCGAACCCTCCACCGCGGCGTCGGGCTCGCTGCGTTTCAGACCCGTTTTTGCATCACAAAACGGTCACGTTACGCTGGGCGCTCGCAACCGGAACCGATAGGTCAGCTCTTCGTGCCCAGCAACAACAGTTACGCCGGCCGGCACCGGCCCCCCTCGAAGCCGTCACGGGGTCGACAGTTCGTCGTCCCCGTCGCTCTGCTCTCCTCCACCGTCGCCGGGGGCCTCGTCGTCCGGCAGGCCGGTGCCCAGGAGCTGAGCCCCGAGGCCGCGGCCATGAAGAACGTGTCCAACTCCGTCGCCGGGCTGGGCCTGGCGGCCGACCCGGACGCCGTCGCCGCGGCTGCCGCGGGCCGCGCCGGCGCCCGCTCCTCGCGCGACATGGCCCGCGACGCCAGCGCCATCATCACCCGGGCGACCACGTCGGCCGAGCAGGCCGCCACCGACGCCAAGGACGCCGCCGCCGAGGCCGCGGCCGCCGACCGGGCCCGGGCCGCGGCCGACCGCAAGGCTGCCAGGGCACGCGCTCTCGCGCAGGCCCACCGCTGGGTGTCCCCGGTCGCCGGCTACACGCTGACTTCCGGCTTCGGCTGGCGCTGGGGCAAGATGCACCCGGCCCAGGACCTCGCGGTCGCCACCGGCACCCCGGTCCACGCCCTCTCGAGCGGCACCGTCGTCTTCGCCGGCTGGTCCACCGAGGGCTACGGCTACATGGTCAAGATCCGCTACTGGGACGGCACCGTCTCGTGGATGGCACACAACAGCCGCCTCGTCGTGTCCGTCGGCGACGAGGTGGAGCCCGGTCAGCTCGTCTCCTACAGCGGGTCCACGGGCAACTCGACGGGTCCGCACGTGCACCTCGAGATCCACCCGGCCGATGGCTCGGCCGTCGCCCCGCGCCCCTGGCTCGCCGGGCGCGGCGTCCAGCTCTGAGTCGCCCGGGTCACTGACCCGCGTCACTGACCCGCGTCACGAGCCCGCGTCGGTGAGCGCGCCACGACGCGCCCGGACCGACGCGCCCGGACCGACGCGCCCAGCCCGACGCGCCC
>JAEWFB010000610.1 GCA_023389095.1 Actinomycetes bacterium | reverse complement strand
AGGGTTCTCGATCCGGCCACCCGGGTATGGTCGAAGGGGTAAGCAGTCAACGTCCTCGGGGGATGAAGGCGATAACCGTGACCCCTCACGAATCCCATCTCAACAGCGACGGAACGGTCTTCCCGCCGGTGACGCCGGACCCGCCCCTGCCGCCGGGGATGGAGGACATCCCGGTGCCCGACATCGTGCCGGTCCGCGCCCCGGACGGCCCCGACCGCGTCGTCGACTCCCGTGACGCGGCCCGCAGCGCACCGGCTCCCGAGAGCGACACCGCCTCCGCCTGAGTCGACCTGAGTCGGCGTGAGCCGACGTGAGCGGGTTTCACGCGCCCTGACACGCAGAGCGCCCGGGTGTCGCGTGGTGCGGTCGAGGCGCTGGTGGCCGTGCCTGCCCTGCGGGGTACGTGTGGCCCATGAGACTGCGGCGCAGCACCATCGACGGTCCCGGCATCCGCCGTGTGCGCCGTGGCTCGGGCTTCGGGTACGTCGACGCCGGCGGCAGGACGGTCGACGCCGGCACCCGCGAGCGCGTCAAGGCGCTCGTCATCCCGCCCGCCTGGGCCGACGTGTGGATCAGCCCGCACCCCAACGGGCACATCCAGGCGGTCGGCACCGACGACGCCGGGCGCCGGCAGTACCTGTACCACGAGAAGTGGCACGAGGCCCGTGACCGCGAGAAGCACGACCGCGTCCTCACCCTCGCGACACGGCTGCCGAAGGCACGCAAGCAGGTCGCGGCCGAGCTGCGGTCCACCGGGCTGGGTCGGGCGCGCGTCACGGCCGCCGCCCTGCGGATGCTCGACGCGGGGCTGTTCCGTACCGGCGGCGACGAGTACGAGGCCGAGAACGGCTCCCACGGGGTGGCGACGCTGCTGCGCCGGCACGTGTCGGTCAGCGGCGAGGACATCACCTTCGAGTTCCCGGCGAAGTCGGGGGTGATGCGCGAAGCGGTGATGACCGACCAGCTCCTGGCGCGGGCGGTGCGCTCGCTCGAGCGAAGCGGCTACCCGGGGGAGCGGCTCCTCGCCTACCGGGACCGCGACGGGTGGCACGAGCTGCGCTCCGCCGACCTCAACGTCGCGTTCAAGGAGCTCGTCGGGGACGAGTACACCGTCAAGGACCTGCGCACCTGGGCGGCGACCGTCACGGCTGCCGTCGCCCTGGCCCGGACGGGCCCGGCCGGGAGCGACCGCGAGCAGCGGCGCGCCGAGAAGGACGCCATGAAGGTCGTGTCCGAGCACCTGGGCAACACGCCGGCCGTGGCCCGACGCTCCTACGTCGACCCGCGGGTGCTCGACGAGTACGCGGTCGGCCGCACCGTCGGCCGCAGCCTGAGCCGCCTGACCAAGGCCGACCGGACGCGTCTGGACGGTGGCGAGCTGGTCCGCGTCCGGGACCGCGACGCGCTCGAGCGCGCCGTCATCCGCCTCGTCAAGGGCGCCGAGTAGCGTCCGTTCGCCGGTCGGCAGGGATCCGACGTCCCGGGAGCCGGAAGCCTCCGCGATCGGGTACGGGCCACGTGACGCCTGTGTCGACCCGAGAGGAGAAGCCATGCCGAACCGCAAGAGCCCAGGGCCTTCGGTCAAGGACCCGGAGACCTACGAGGCGCTCCGCGACGACGGCGCGAGCAAGGAGAAGGCCGCCCGCATCGCCAACGCCGCGGCCAACACCTCCCGCTCGTCGGTCGGTCGCAAGGGAGGCGAGGCCGGCAGCTACGACGACATGACCAAGGACGAGCTGATGAAGCGCGCTCGCGAGATCGGCATCGAGGGCCGGTCGTCGATGTCGAAGTCGCAGCTGGTGTCGGCCCTGCGCCACCACTGACGCGGCAGACCCGCGGTCAGGCGGCCGCCTGCTCCGGCTCCGGGGTCGACGAGGACTGGAGGTCGTCGGCCCGGGTGGCCGGCATGAGCAGCCCGGCCGCGACGCTGACCGCTGCCGCGACGAGGACCGCGAGGAACACGGCACTCGAGCCCGCCCCGACGGCGTCGGGCGAGGCGGCGCCACCCGACCCGGCGATGACGGCGTTGGCGATGGCCCCGAAGACGGCGACGCCGACGGCGCTGCCGACCGAGCGCATGAACATGTTCGAGCCGGTGACGACGCCGCGCTCGTGCCACGGCACCGACGCCTGGGCGGCCACGAGGGTCGGGGTGGCGACGAGGCCGAGCCCCAGACCGACGACGAAGCACGACAGGGCCGTGGTCCACACGTTCGGGTGCGCGCTGACGAGCCAGAGCACGAGCGTCCCGACACCGGCGAGGACCAGGCCGATGAGGGCGGTCGGTCGGAACCCGATGCGCAGGTAGAGGCGACCGGACTGGGCAGCCGAGATCGGCCAGCCCAGCGTCAGGGCCGCCACGGCGAGCCCGGCCACGAGGGGCGTCGCGCCCGTCGTCCGCTCGAGGAAGGTGGGGACGTAGGAGGTGAGGCCGATGAGGACCGTGCCCACCCCGACGGAGATGAGCGAGGTGGCCAGGATGAGGCGTCGGCCGAAGAGGTGCAGCGGCAGGACGGGCTCGGCCGCGCGGCGCTCGATGGCGACGAACGCGGCGAGCAGCAGGCCGCCGACGACGAACGCGCCGATGCTCTGCCACGACGACCACGCCCAGGCCTGCCCACCCTCGAGCACGGCGAGGATGAGCAGCGTCACGGACACGGTGAGGACGCTCGCGCCCGCGTAGTCGATGCGGTGCCGCCTCCGCTCGACCGACTCGTGGTAGCTGCGCCACAGCATCCACGCCGCGAGAAGGCAGAAGGGGATGTTGACGAGGAAGATCCAGCGCCACGAGACGAACTGGGAGAAGACGCCGCCGAGCGTCGGGCCGACGACCGAGGACATCGCCCACACCGACGCGATGTAGCCCTGCGCCTTGGCGCGCTCGGCGACCGTGTAGATGTCGCCGGCGATGGTGATCGTCAGCGGCAGCACCGCGCCCGCGCCGAGGCCCTGCACGGCCCGCATGACGATGAGCGAGCCCATGTCCCACGCCAGGCCGCACATGACCGAGCCGAGCAGGAACAGCCCGATGCCGAAGAGGATGACCGGCTTGCGGCCCAGGGTGTCGGCGAGCTTGGCGTACACCGGCACCGACACCGCCTGGGCGAGCAGGTACACGGAGAAGAGCCAGGGGAACTGCGCGAGGCCGCCGAGGTCGTCGACGATCGAGGGCACGGCCGTGGCGATGATCGTGGAGTCGAGGGCGATGAGCGCCGTCGAGAGCATGAGGGCGATGAGGATGGGCCCCCGCTCGGAGCGGAAGCCGACGCCGCCGCGTCCGGTCGCTGCTGCGTCCGTGGTGGTGTCCTGGGTCATGGCGCTCCTCGGGTCTCGTGGCGACACTGGAGGGACAAGCGGCTCGGGGGGCCGTGCATTCCCGGGCGGCACCCGCGGACGAGCGGGTACGGTGCGAACAGCAGTGGCTGGCCTTGGTCTCGTCCCGGTGGCGCGGAAGGAACCTCATGGTCCGAACCCTCGGCATCGAGGAGGAGATGCTGCTCGTGGACGTCCGCGACGGCCACCCCCGCCCCCTCTCCAGCCTCCTGCTCCTCCGAGCCACCCACGAGCCCCCGGAGGTGGCCGGTGTCGGCGTCCACGGGGCGCTCGAGGGGGAGTTCCAGCAGCAGCAGATCGAGACGCACACCGCGCCGGCGGCCGACCTGTCGACGCTGCGCGCGGAGGTGCGGCGTTGGCGCGCCGAGGCGATCCACGCAGCCGACGGGACCGGGTCCGCGGTCGCGGCGCTCGCGACGTCTCCGTTGCCGGTGCGGCCGGTCGTCGCCCAGTCCACGCGGTACGCGTGGATGGAGGACCGCTACCGCCTCATCGCCCGTGAGCACCTCATCTGCGGCTGCCACGTGCACGTGTCGGTCGACGGCGACGAGGAGGGGGTGGCCGTCATCGACCGGATCCGCGTGTGGCTGCCGATGCTGCTCGCCATCACCGCCAACTCGCCGTTCTGGCGCGGCGAGGACACCGGGTACGCCAGCTTCCGCTCGCAGATGCTGGCCCGGTGGCCGTCGTGGGGCCCGCCCGACGCCTACGGCTCGGCCGAGGCCTACCACCGGCGGGTGCGCGACATGGTGCTCAGCTCGGTCATCCTCGACGAGGGGATGGTCTACCTCGATGCCCGGCTGTCCGAGCACTACCCGACCGTCGAGGTGCGGGCCGCGGACGTCTGCGCCACCGCCGATGAGGCCGTCGTGCTCGCGGCCCTGTGCCGGGGGCTCGTCGAGACGGCCGCGCAGCAGTGGCGGCGTGGGCTGCCGCCCCCGGACGTGCCGACGCAGCTGCTGCGGTTCGCGTCGTGGCAGGCCGGGCGCGACGGCATCGGGGGCCAGCTCATCGACTGGCACAGCGGGCTGCCGCGTCCGTGCTGGTTCGTCATCGGCGCGCTCCTCGAGCACGTGGGGCCGTCGCTCGAGGCCGCCGGTGACCTCCTGGCGGTGACGGAGGGCCTGGGCCGGCTGCGGGAGGAGGGCAACGGCGCGGTGCGCCAGCGCGCCGTGCACGCCCGGAGCGGCCGACTCGTCGACGTCGTGGCCGAGGCGGTGCGCGTCACGGCCTGCCACGTCGACGCCTGACTCGTACCGCGCGTCGAGCCGGACGCGTCGAGCCGACGCGTCGGTGGCTACCCGGCGTCGCTGGGGAACCGGACGTCGTGGTGGTTCGTGAACGTCCGCCGCCCGACCCCGATGTGGCCCGCGCAGTAGGCGAGGGCCGCGAGAGATCCGACGACCGCGCTCACCGCTCGACCGGCGCCCACCGTGTCGGTCACGAGCGCGGCCAGCGTTCCGGCGACGAGCGCGTTGACGACCATGAGGAAGAACCCGGTGCTGCCGACGACGTGCAGCGCCTGGTTGCGCCGTCGGCCCAGGGCGTAGGTGCGCATCAGCCCGGCCGCGTCGTCGTGGGTCGAGGCGGTGAGGTAGCGCTCGAGCTCGGGGACGAGGTCGACGTAGGCGTGGCGGATCCGGTTCATCGAGCGGATCAGGTCGGCGTCCTCACGGCTGGCGGTCGTGACACGGACCGCGGTGAGGACGCCCATCACGAGGGCGGCTGACGAGAGGCCGATGGCGAGCACCCGGAACGGGGTGCCGAAGCCGCTGGCCTGCGCCGTGAGGGCGAGCACGACGAGGAACGCCGACACGACGGTGAGGTGGATCTGGATGCGGCTCATGACCTCCGACCAGGTCAGTGACCGGGTGCCGAGCAGGCTCCAGTGCTCGGTCGAGAGGAAGAGCGGCAGCGCCGGTGCCGTCGACGGGGCTGCCGCGGGCTGCGGTCCGGGCGACGCGACGGCCGTGGCTGCACCGGTGCGGGGGTCGATGGCGCTCGACATGTCGACGCTCCTTCGCGCGGGCGGTCGTTGGCCTCCAGTGTGGGGCGCGAGGGCGTCCGCCACGGCAGGTTCGGCGCCGATCGACGGCAGAGGGGATGGAAGAGTGGGTGTCATGCGTGAGCTCCGGTGACCCTTGACCTGCCCCGTCCGTGGACGGCCCGGGTGCCCGACGCGGGCGACGCCTCCGCAGTGACGGCGCTGCTCGCCGACCACCAGCGCGCCGCGAAGGGGTCCTCGGGTGTCGACCCCGACGCCGTGCTCGGCCAGCTGGCGGGCATCGGGTCGTGGACGCGTCGACAGGCCCTCGTGCACGACCCGGACGGCCGGCTCGTGGGGTGGCTGTCGGTCCACGACCGCGCCGCCGGGCGCACCGTCGTCGAGGTCACGGTGACGCCGACGCTGCCCGAGGCCGACGCGACGGCGCTCGCGGGCGCGCTCTTCGCGTCGGGCCGCCGGCACGCCCTCGACATCGCGGCGATGCGTGGCCTGCGCTCCACGCTGCTCGACTCCGGCGCGTACGCCGACGACCCCCGCCAGCAGGCCTGGCTCGCCGCCGCCGGGTACGAGTGCACGCGCACGTGGCTGCAGATGAGCCGCCGCGTCGCGCCCGAGGAGGCCACCGGCCTGCCCGGGCCGCGCGAGGGCGTCACGGTGCGGCCGGTCGAGCAGCACGACGACGGCCTGCCCGTCGCCGCCGACCTCCAGGCCGTGCACCGGGTGCTCGAGGAGTCGTTCCAGGACCACTTCAGCAGCTACCGCGAGAGCTTCCCCGAGTTCGTCATGCGCCTGCGCGAGGACCCCGGGCACCGCTGGGACCACTGGTGGCTCGCGACGGTGCAGACCG
>JAEWFB010000574.1 GCA_023389095.1 Actinomycetes bacterium | reverse complement strand
CGCGGCGTCTACTCCCCCGAACGCCTCGACCCCGGCACGGCGGTCCTGCTGTCGGGAGTGCCCGCCCCCAGCCCGTCGGGAGCGCTGCTCGACATCGGCTGCGGCTGGGGCCCGATCAGCCTGACGATGGCGCTGCGCTCGCCCGCGGCGCAGGTGTGGGGCGTCGACGTCAACCGACGCTCCCTCGACCTGGCGCGCCGCAACGCGGCCACCGTCGGCGTCACCAACGTGACGCTCTGCGAGCCCGACGAGGTGCCGGCCGACCTCCGGTTCGACACGATCTGGTCCAACCCGCCGATCCACGTCGGCAAGGCGGCGCTGCACGGCCTGCTCGAGCGCTGGCTGCCGCGGCTCACCGACTCCGGGGTCGCCTACCTCGTCGTGCAGAAGCACCTCGGCTCGGACTCGCTGCAGAAGTGGGTCAACGCCCAGGACTGGGGGCTGACGTGCACCCGTCGGTCGTCGGCCAAGGCGTTCCGGGTGCTCGAGGTGCGACGCGCCTGACACCCGGGGCCCGATCGATGGCACTACCGGCCGAGGTCTGCCCTGACCAGCGAGTAGACGACGAGGTCGACGCGTCCGGAGTGGACGCGGCCGGCGTTGCGCGCGATGCCCTCGCGGACGAACCCTGCCGCCTCCGCCGCGCGCTGCGAGGCACGGTTCCCCGTGGCCGCCCGCACGACGACCCGCTCGAGGCCGTGGGTCGCGAGGGCCCACTCGGCGAGGACCCGCGCAGCGCGGCCGGCAAGCCCGCGACCGCGGCCCCACGGTGCGACCCAGTAGCCGATCTCGGTCGTTCCCGCCACCCAGTCGGTCGACTTGAGGTCGATGGCCCCGTGAAGACGCCCGTCGACGTCGATGCCGAACACGATGCCGCGTCCCGACTCCCGTGCAGCCGTGGCGATGTCGCCGACGAACCCTTCGGCGTGCCGGCGCTCGTACGGGCGCGGGAGCGGCAGCCATGCCAACGTCTCCTCGTCGCGGCACGCCGCCACGATGTCATCGACGTCTCCCGGACCGAGCGGGCGCAGCGTGAAGCCGCCTCCCGAGAGGTCTGCCTCCGGGAAGAGTTGCGTGGCGCGATCGGCCGCGGTCACAGGGGGAAGTCGCCGTCGGCGACGAGGGCTGCGGGGCCGGCGAGCTCCACGCGTCTGCCGGGCAGCGGCGTCACGGTGAGCCGGCCACCCGGCACGTCGACGGTCCACGGCGAGTCGTCCTCGACGCCGGACCAGAAGCGCGTGGCGAGGGCCGCGGCCGCCGCACCCGTTCCGCACGAGCGCGTCTCACCGACGCCCCGCTCGTGGACCCGCATCGCGATGTGACCGGGACCGACGGCCTTGACGAACTCGACGTTGACGCCCTCGGGTTGCTCCGGGTGCACCTCCGGGGCCGCGGTGAGGTCGAGCTGGTCGAGCTCGATGCCCTCGGGCAGCATGACGACCGCGTGCGGGTTGCCGAGGTCGAGCGAGAGCGCCGGGACGGGCTTGCCGTGGCGAGGCCGCACCATGACGTCGAAGCCGTCGCGGCGGGCACCCTCCTCGTCGGCCAGGCGCCATGGCCCGAGGTCGACGGCGTATCCGGTGTCGGTGACGCGGATCGTCTTGGTGCCGGCGCGTGTCGCGATGCTCAGCCGGCGCCCGAACGCGAGGCCCTCGCGTCGCAGGTACTCCGCGAAGACGCGGGTGCCGTTGCCGCACATCTCGGCGAGCGAGCCGTCGGAGTTGCGGTAGTCCATGAACCACTCGGCGTCGTCGGCCTGCGCCCGGACCGCGTCGTCGGTGGCGTAGCGGGTGCGGACCACGCGGATGACGCCGTCGGCGCCGAGGCCGGCGTGGCGGTCGGCGATGCGCTGCACCTGCGCCGGGGTCAGCTCGAGGGTGCCGTCGAGGTCGGGGACGAGGACGAAGTCGTTCTCGGTGCCGTGGCCCTTGGTGAAGCGCGTCATGTCAGCCATTCTCCGGTACGGCGGGGACGGGGGCGTGCACCGCCCGCACCGCGGCGAGGGCGCGGTCGAGGAGGTCGGGGGCATCGGCCTCGAGCCAGACGATCCGCGGGTCGGGCCGGAACCAGGCCTCCTGCCGACGCGCGTAGCGACGCGTGGCCTGCGCGGTGTCGCGACGCGCGTCGTCCTCGGACAGCTCGCCGTCGACGACGGCGATGGCCTGGCTGTAGCCGATGGCGCGGCTCGCGGTCACGCCGTCGCGCAGGCCGGCGGCCAGGAGCCGTTCGGTCTCCGCGCGAAGGCCCTGCTCCCACATCCGGTCGACGCGCCGGTCGATCCGCTCGTCCAGCACCGCGCGGTCCAGGCGCAGCCCGAGCACGACTGCGGGCGAGAGGTGCTCGCGCGCAGGCATCGACGCGCTGAACGGCCGACCGGTCAGCTGCACCACCTCGAGGGCACGGACCACGCGGCGCACGTTGCCGGGCAGGATCCGGGCCGCCGCGTCGGGATCGGCGGCACGCAGCCGCGCGTGCATCGCGTCGGCGCCGTCGCGCTCGGCCTCGGCCTCCAGGAGGGCGCGGACGTCAGGGTCGGTCGGCGGGATCTCGAGGCGGTCGAGGGCGGCCCGCACGTAGAGTCCCGAGCCGCCGACGAGAACGGGGCGAGCACCGCGGGACCGGATCGCCGCGATGTCGGCGCGCGAGTCCTCTTGGTAGGCAGCGACGCTCGCCTCCTGCGTCACCTCGAGCACGTCGAGCCGGTGGTGCGGGACGCCTCGGCGGTCGGCCGGGGACAGCTTCGCGGTACCGATGTCCATGCCGCGGTAGAGCTGCATGGCGTCGGCGTTGACCACCTCCCCACCGAGCCGCTCGGCGAGCTCGAGCCCGAGGTCGGACTTTCCCGTCGCGGTCGCACCGACGACGGCGACGATGGGCGCTGCGCCCGTCACCCGGCGAGCTCGTCGTGGTCGCCGTGGTGCTCGGCGTGCGCGCCCTCGCTCTCGGCGTCGTCGAGCTCGTCGTGGCCGAACGGGTCGGCGTCGACGCCGGGCAGCCAGGAGTGACCGGGCGAGCCCCAGCCGTTGCGGCGGACGGCCTTCTTGGCCTTCTTCGCCTGACGCTCGTCGAGGCGGTCGACGTACAGCGTCCCGTTGAGGTGGTCGTACTCGTGCTGCATGCAGCGCGCGAACCATCCACTGGCGTCGAACTCGACGCGGTTGCCGTCGACGTCGAGACCGACGACGTGGGCTCGCTCGGCGCGTCGCAGCGGGAAGGACTCCCCCGGCACGGACAGGCAGCCTTCGGTCTCCTCGTCAGGGTTCGGTCGGCCCTGCGGCACCTTCGAGGTGCTCACCGTCGGGTTGACGACGTGGCCCTCCTCCGGCACGCCGTCGTCGTTCGGCATCTTCCAGACGAAGACCCGCAGCCCGACGCCGACCTGCGGAGCCGCGAGGCCGACGCCGTTGGCGGCGACGTTCGTCTCGTGCATGTCGTCGACGAGCGTCCGCAGGTCGTCGTCGAACTCGGTGACGAGGGCGGCGGAGCGATGGAGCACGGGCTCACCGCTGATGACGATCGGGCGCACGGTCATGGGCCCAAGTCAAGCATGACGAGGGCCCGGCGCCCGAACCGGCGAGAGGTCAGGGGGCCGCGCAGGCGGGTGCGCTCGGCGTCGTCACGGCAGGGCGCCCGATGCTCGGCATTCCGAGGCTGACCGACGGCTTGCGCGACCCCGACGGCGCGTCCTGCAGCGCGGCCCAGGCGTCCCCGCCCGGTGTGCGGCGGACCCGGTAGGTGCCACTCTCCACCGCAGAGTCGGCGACGAGATGGTGCGGCGCCCCGTAGGTGACGCCGACGGTGACCATGTCGCCGGGACGTGGCGTCTCGGCGCCGTCGGGGACGGCGAAGTGCACGAGGCGGTTGTCGCGGGCGCGACCCGACAGTCGCTTGGTCTCGGCGTCCTTGCGACCCTCGGACGGCGCGACGAGGACCTCGACCTCACGCCCCTCGAGGCGTCGGTTCTCCGACCACGACACTTCCTCCTGCAGGGCGATGAGCCGGTCGAAGCGCTCCTGCACGACCTCCTTGGGCACCTGGTCCTCCATCGTCGCGGCCGGCGTACCCGGGCGGATGGAGTACTGGAAGGTGAAGGCGCTGGAGAAGCGGGCGGCCCGGACGACGTCGAGCGTGCCCTGGAAGTCGACCTCGGTCTCGCCGGGGAAGCCGACGATGATGTCGGTGGTGATGGCGGCGTCGGGGATGTGCTCGCGCACGGTGTCGAGGATGCCGAGGAACTTGGTGCTCCGGTAGGAGCGGCGCATCCGGCGCAGCACGTCGTCGGAGCCGGACTGCAGCGGCATGTGCAGGCTCGGCATGACGTTCGGCGTCTCGGCCATGGCCAGGATGACGTCGTCGGTGAACGCCGCCGGGTGCGGGCTGGTGAACCTGACCCGCTCGAGGCCCTCGATCTCACCGCACGCGCGCAGCAGCTTGCCGAAGGCGAGGCGGTCGCCGAACTCGACGCCGTAGGTGTTGACGTTCTGGCCGAGGAGCGTCACCTCGACGACGCCCTGGGCCACGAGCGCCTCGATCTCGGCGAGGATCTCGCCGGGCCGGCGGTCCTGCTCCTTGCCGCGCAGGCTCGGCACGATGCAGAAGGTGCACGTGTTGTTGCACCCGACCGAGATGGAGACCCAGCCGCTGTAGGCCGAGTCGCGCCGGGTCGGCAGGGTCGAGGGGAACACCTCGAGGCTCTCGAGGACCTCGACCTGGGCCTTGCGGTTGTGCGCCGCGCGGTCGAGCAGCGCGGGCAGGGACCCGATGTTGTGGGTGCCGAACACGACGTCGACCCAGGGCGCACGCTCGACGATGGCGCCTCGGTCCTTCTGGGCCATGCACCCGCCCACGGCGATCTGCAGGTCCGGGTTCTTCTGCTTGGCCGGGCGCAGCTGGCCGAGGTTGCCGTAGAGCTTGTTGTCGGCGTTCTCGCGCACGGCGCACGTGTTGAAGACGACGACGTCGGCGACCTCGGGTCGGTCCCCCGCGGGCAGGCTCGCGAGGTCGACGTACCCGGCGGTCTCGAGGAGCCCCGCGAGGCGCTCGCTGTCGTGGACGTTCATCTGGCACCCGTGGGTGCGCACGTCATAGGTCTTCGGCATCGTCCTTCTCCGTCGCGTCGGCCCGGTGGCGCGCGAACAGCGCGCGGGCCGCGTCTAGGGTACGGCGTCCGGTCGGGGGCTCGCCCCCTCGAGCCCGGGCCCGAGCCCGGGCCCGCGTCTGCCGACAGGACGTCAACCGACGTTCACCCTACGGTGGAATAACCGGACTACAGTCCGGGTTGTAGCAACTGCTTGACAGTTCAACGAAGTTGATGTCATGCTTCGTTGAAACTTCAACCAACTACTCCGAAGGACTGATCATGGGACTGTTCAACCGCTCTTCCGCCGCCACCGAGGCCGCTCCGGTCGAGGCCACCTCGGTCGCCGTCGACGACATCGCCGGCGACTACACGATCGACCCGAGCCACACGCGCATCGGCTTCTCGGCCCGCCACGCGATGGTGACGAAGGTCCGCGGCCAGTTCGACGAGTTCGAGGGCTCGGCCCACGTCGACACCGCCAACCCGGCCAACTCCTCCGTGACGGTCACGATCCAGGCCGCCAGCGTCACCACCGGCAACGAGCAGCGCGACGGTCACCTCAAGACCCCCGACTTCTTCGACATCGCCAACTTCCCGCAGGTCACCTTCGTCTCGACCAAGGTCGAGCGCGACGGCGACGAGTGGGACATCACCGGCGACCTGACGATCAACGGAGTCACGAAGTCCGTCACCATCCCGTTCGAGGAGACCGGCTCGGCCAAGGACCCGTTCGGCAACACCCGCGTCGGCTTCGAGGGTGGCGTCACCATCGACCGCACCGAGTGGAACCTGTCTTTCAACGCGGCCCTCGAGACCGGCGGCGTCCTCGTCAGCGAGAAGGTCAAGCTCGAGTTCGACGTCTCGGCCATCGCCGTCGTGCCGGCCCAGGCCTGAACCTCCACCTGAAAGTGAATCCGGTCCGGACCTGACGGGGCACGGACCGAGCACCACGACGAAGGGCGAGGACCACCCGGTCCTCGCCCTTCGTCATGCCCGCGCCGTCCCCCGGGCAGCCACGCTCCGGTCCCACCGACGGACCGGTCAGTCGCGCTGGTGCTCCTGCGCGAGGTTGACGGCATCGCGGACGACGGGCCAGGCGAGCTCGCCGGAGTAACCCTTGCGGGCGAGCATCCCGGCCAGCCGTCGAGCCTGCACGTCTGGCGCGAGGCCGTGCATGGTCCGCAGCTTCCTGGCGACGAGCTCCTCGGCCTTGGCCCGCTCGTCGTCACCGTCGACCTGCTCCAGCGCCTCCTCGGCGACGTCCTGGTCGATGCCCTGCTTGCGCAGCTCGTGGGCGAGTGCCTTGCGGGCCAGTCCCTTTCCGGACTGCTTCGAGCGGACCAGCATCTCTGCGTAGGCCTCGTCGTCGACGAGGCCGACCTCGGTCATCCGGTCGAGGACCCGGGCCGCCACGTCGTCGTCGCAGCCGCGGTCACGCAGCTTGCGAGCCAGCTGGGCGCGGCTGCGGGGCGCCATGCTCAGCTGGCGCAGGACGATGGCCCGGGCCACCGACTCCGGGTCGGCGTCGGGCGTCTCCTGCGCGGCGTCGAGGGGCGGCGCCGCGTCTGTGCCGCGCGCACGTCGGGCACCCCGACGACGGCCACGCGTGCCCCCCGAGCCCTCGCCGACGTCGGAGGAGGAGCCGGACGCCCCGGGGCCGGAGCGCTGCGAGGACCGGGCAGGGCGCGACGGCCGTGCACCCTCGGACCCGGCAGAGCCGGACGCAGGACGGGTGCCCCACGGGGCGCTACCGCTCCAGCCGGACGGCTCGCCCCAGGACGCACTCCCACCTGGCCCGTGCACCCCCGCGAGGCCCTCGGCCTCGGCGAGGATCACCGCGGCCCGCGCCAGCCGCTCCTCGACCACGGGGTCGACGGCGGCCGGCCGGGCCGGGCGTCCTGCTGCAGAGCCCACGATCAGAAGTCGACGGGGACGTCCGCACCCTCGGCGGGCTGGTCGACGCGCGGGCCGACGCCGAGCTTCTCCTTGACCTTCTTCTCGATCTCGTCGGCGAGGTCGGGGTTGTCCTTGAGGAAGTTGCGGGCGTTCTCCTTGCCCTGGCCGAGCTGGTCGCCCTCGTAGGTGTACCAGGCGCCGGCCTTGCGGACGAAGCCGTGCTCGACACCCATGTCGATGAGGCCACCCTCGCGGGAGATGCCCTGGCCGTAGAGGATGTCGAACTCCGCCTGCTTGAACGGCGGCGACACCTTGTTCTTGACGACCTTGACACGGGTGCGGTTGCCGACGGGCTCGGTGCCGTCCTTGAGCGTCTCGATGCGACGCACGTCGAGGCGGACCGAGGCGTAGAACTTCAGGGCCTTGCCACCCGTCGTCGTCTCGGGCGAGCCGAACATGACGCCGATCTTCTCGCGGAGCTGGTTGATGAAGATCGCGGTGGTGCCGGTGTTGTTGAGCGCACCGGTCAGCTTGCGCAGGGCCTGGCTCATGAGGCGGGCCTGCAGGCCGACGTGGCTGTCGCCCATCTCGCCCTCGATCTCGGCGCGCGGCACGAGGGCGGCGACGGAGTCGATGACGATGATGTCGATGGCGCCGGAGCGGATCAGCATGTCGGCGATCTCGAGGGCCTGCTCACCGGTGTCGGGCTGCGACACGAGCAGCGCGTCGGTGTCGACGCCGAGCTTCTTGGCGTAGTCGGGGTCGAGCGCGTGCTCCGCGTCGATGAAGGCAGCGATGCCGCCCGCCTTCTGGGCGTTGGCGACCGCGTGGAGCGCGACGGTCGTCTTGCCGGAGGACTCCGGGCCGTAGACCTCGACGACACGCCCCCGCGGCAGTCCACCGATGCCGAGGGCCACGTCGAGGGAGATCGAGCCCGTCGGGATGACCTCGATCGGCGGGCGGACGTCGTCGCCCAGGCGCATCACCGCACCCTTGCCGTAGCTCTTCTCGATCTGGCCCATCACCGAGGCGAGGGCCTTGTCCTTGTCCATCACCGATGCCATGTCTGGCCACCTATCTGCCGTCTGCGCTGCGGTCGTCTGCCTTCGACCCTGTACGACGGCGCTCATGAGTTCCGTTGTCGGGTCAGACGTTAGGGGCCGGCGCCGACATCGGGGTTCACCACGAGACGGCCTGTGGACGATGACTGGGACGACACCGGACCTGTGGAGAACACTACCGAACACGTGTTCGAAGCCGTGCACCGACACGCCGTCGGCGCGTCCGGGCGGGGCACGACCCCCACCACGGTCGCGCTCAGCCCTGCCCGACCTCGCTGAGCGCGCGCTCGAACGCCGCGTGCAGGCCCTCGGAGAACAGCCAGAACCGTGCCTCACGGACCACCGTGTACGACCGCAGCGCGTCGGCGACGGCCGCGACGGCAACCCGAGCGGCGTCGTCGTGGGGGTAGCCGTAGACCCCGCACGAGACCGCCGGGAAGGCGACGACGGGGCACGAGGCGCCCGCGGCCAGCTCGACCGAGCGCCGGTAGCACGACGCGAGCAGCGCGGGCTCCCCCGCGTCGCCACCCCGCCAGACCGGGCCGACGGTGTGGATGACGTGGCGCACCGGGAGCCGGCCGGCCCCGGTGATCTTCGCGTCGCCGGTGTCGCAGCCGCCGAGGAGTCGGCACTCGGCGAGCAGGTCGGGACCGGCAGCCCGGTGGATCGCCCCGTCGACGCCACCGCCCCCGAGCAACGAGGAGTTGGCGGCGTTGACGATCGCGTCGGCCCCGGCGTCGGTCGTGATGTCCCCACGCCGCAGCGTGATCCGGCCGCAGGCGGGCGTCACGGCCCGGCCACCTGCCCGCCCTGGGCGCCGCGCGCAACCCGCTCGTCGCGGCCGAGGCGGCGCGCCTCCGGCACGTCCATGTCGTCGCAGATCGCCTCCCAGACGCGGCGGGGCGGCTCGCCCTCGGCCAGGGCCTGGCTCACCGTGCGGCCACCCAGCGAGCCGACGACGTGGTCGCGGGCGAGCGAACGGGCATACCCCTCGCCGAACTCGTCGTCCATCAGGGTCCAGAAGTGACTCATGCGCACCCGCGCCAGTCTGCCACCGGCCCCCACGGACCCGCCGGGAACCACCCTCGCCGCAAGGGTGCCGCAAGGATCGCCGAACCCGGGGTGGGCGTCGTCCGTAGGCGATATCGTCTGCGGCGCCGCGCCACTGCCGGCACACCGATCTCAGGGGAGCACCACGCACATGTCCGATCCCACGTACGGCGCCTCCGGCGACAACGGCACGCAGCCCTACTCCTACCCCGGCCCCGACGTCCCGCCGGCCACCGACGCCACCGGCGTCGCGCTCGCCGACGAGCCGACCACACCGGGCACCGGCGGACGCCGCCGCACGGCCCTGGTCGCGGGTGGTCTCGCCGCGGTGGTCCTGCTCGGCGGTGCCGGTGTCTTCGCCGCGCAGCAGCTCAGCGGCGGCGGCGCGCAGCCGGCCGACGTCCTGCCCGGCGACGCCTACGCCTACGTCCGGCTCGACATCGACCCGTCCGCCGGGCAGAAGATCGCGGCGGTGCGCTTCCTCGGCAAGGTGCCGCAGATCCAGAACACGCTCGGCAGCGGCGACCCCCGCCAGAAGCTGTGGGAGCTGGCCGCCCAGGACTCCAGCGACGCCTGCATGAAGACGTTCCGCTACGGCACCGACATCGCGCCCTGGCTGGGCGACCGCGTCGGCGTCGCGCTGCGCCCCGGTGGCACCCAGGACACCCCGAACGTCGCCGTGGCGATCCAGGTCACCAACGAGGACGCCGCCCGCACGGCGCTGACCAAGCTGCAGGCCTGCGGCAAGAGCGGCGCCGACAGCGACCTGCGGATGAAGGACGGCTACGCCATCATCACGCCGAAGGGCGCCGGCGATGCCACCCTGGCGGCCACGGCCAAGGGCAGCCTGGCCCAGAACACCACCTTCTCCGGCGACATGACCGCGCTCGGGGAGCAGGGTGTCCTGTCGGCGTGGGTGGACATGGGCCGCGGCCTCTCCGAGCTGCAGAAGCTCGGCGCCGGCAGCGGCATGCCCGCGGTCTCGGCGGTCGGCACCAAGGGTCGCGTCGCCGCCGCGGTGCGCTTCGACGCCGACTACGTCGAGCTCGCCGGCACCGTCCGGGGCGCCGACGCCTCCAAGACCGTCAAGGGCGACGGCACCGAGCTGGCCAACCTGCCGGCCAACACGATGGCCGCCCTCCAGGTCTCCGGTGGTGCCGAGGCGCTCGACACCGCGTGGCCGAACCTGAAGAAGCAGCTCGACACGGTGGCCGGCGGCGGCAAGGACGGCGCCACCTCGATGGCCGAGCAGATGCTCGGGATCAAGCTGCCCGACGACCTCGAGGCCCTGCTCGGCCGGTCGTTCACCCTGTCGCTGCCCGACCAGGACCTCAAGACGGCCGCGCCCGCCGTCGGCGCCAAGATCGTCTCGAACGACGCCAAGCGCGCCGACGAGGTCATCGGCCGCCTGCTCCAGGGGGCCGGGGGCGCGGCCGCCCTCACGCACCACGTCGAGGGCGACAAGGTGTACGTCGCCACGACGTCCGACTACGCGGACGACCTCAAGGCCGGCGGCCGCCTCGGCGACACCGACGCCTTCACGCAGGCCGTCGGCGACGTCAGCGGCTCCAACGCGGCGGTGTTCCTCGATCTGGACAAGCTCGAGAAGCTCTACCTCGACGGCGTCCACGGCCAGGAGAAGACCTTCCTCGAGTCGCTCAAGGCGGTCGGCCTCAACGCGCGGCAGACCGCACCCGGCGAGGGCACGTTCACGCTCCGCGTCGTCGGCAACTGACGCCGGCAGCGTCCGGCAGCACGACCTGCACGACCTGCACGACACCACCCGGCACCGGGTGGCGCGAGGGGCCCCGCCGAGGCGGGGCCCTTCGTCGTGGCCGATGCGTCAGGGGCGCGCGGCGAGTCCCGTGACCCCGAAGCCCGATGCGTCGGGCAGGCGGATCTCGTTGCCGGAGTAGGAGACCCCACCACCGACGGGCGAGGCGACCGACCACCAGGCAGCGTCGAGGTCGCTGACCTCGGTCGTCGGCTCGGCGGCGACGAGCGCTGCCGCGGCGCCGACGCCGACGTGCGACTCCATCATCGAGCCGACGATGGTGCCCAGGCCGGCGTCGTGCGCGCGGCGCAGCAGGTCGCGGCCCACCGCGAGGGAGCCGCACTTGGCGAGCTTGACGTTGACGAGGTCGGCGGCACCGAGCCGGATGATCCGCTCGAGGTCGTGGGGCCCGAAGCACGACTCGTCGGCCATGACCGGCAGGCCGACGCGCTCGCGGACCCACGCCAGTCCCTCGACGTCGTCGGCCACGACGGGCTGCTCGACGAACTCGACCCCGAGGTCGGCCACCTCCAGGGCCCGGATGACCCGCACGGCCTCCTCCCGCGTCCACCCCTGGTTGGCGTCGAGGCGGATGGCGACGTCGGGGCCGACGGCATCGCGCACCGAGGCGACGCGCTGGACGTCGGTGTCGGCGTCGGTGCCGACCTTCATCTTCAGGGTGGTGAACCCGTCCGCGACCCGCGCACGCGCGCTGTCGGCGAGGTCGGCGGCGGCCCCGGCCGACAGGGTGACGTCGGTGGCGAGCGCCGTCTGCGGGACGCGTCGGCCCTCGGCGAGGAGCCCGGCCACCGAGACGCCCTCGGCCTGCGCCAGCAGGTCGTGCAGCGCCGCGTCGAGCGCCGCCTTGGCGCCGAAGTTGCGGGCCACGGTGCGGGCGACGACGCGCCCGAGGGCGGCGAGGTCGTCTCGGTCGTCGAGCGGCCGACCCTGCACCGCAGGCGCCAGCATCTGCTCGAGACAGGCCGTGGCGCTCGCGAGGGACTCGCCGGTGACCTGCCAGACCTGGGGCGCCTCGCCCCACCCGACCCGGCCGTCGCTGTCGGTGACGCGCACGAGGACCGTGTCGACGGTCTCGGTGCGCCGCAGCGCCGTGACGAACGGGGTGTGGAGGGGGACGGACGACGACGTGGTCTCGACACGGACGACGGTGGTCACGCGCGCACCCCTGTTGCGTCCGAAGCAGGCTCTGTCGCAGGCTCTTTCGCCGCTTCCGACGCCGGCGGCGCGGGATGGAGGGCTGCCCAGACGTCGCGGGCGACGCCGGCGACGAGCGCTGCACCCTCCCGCTCGTCGAGGTCGACGGTCGTGCAGACGGCGAGGACGAACGGCTCCTCGCCCGCGGGCCGGACGAGGGCGACGTCGTGCGACACCCCCGGGATCCACCCGGACTTGCTCGCGGTGGGCGTGCCGGCCGGCAGCCCGGCAGGCACCTGGTCGAGGTGCTGCTGTCGGGCCAGGATCGCCTCCACCGGACCGAGCACCGCCTCTCCCCCGAGGGCGGCGTCGCGCCGGCCGACGGCCGCCATGAGGCGCCCGAGGTCCGCCGCCGTCACGGTGTTCGTGATGCCGGCAGCGCGCGCGGCGGCGTCCTCGATGCCGCGGCCCACGACGGTCGTCCCGGAGCAGCCGGCGAGTCGCAGCACCTCGGCGACCTCGTCGAGGCCGACGACGTCGATGAGCAGGTTGGTCGCGAGGTTGCCCGAGCGGGTGATCGCGTGTTCGGCGAGCTCGCGCAGGGTGCGGGTGCCGCCGACCGCCGCCCACGTGTCGGGGTCCTGGTCGTCGGCCTCGTCCATCGCGAACGGCGTGCCGTCGACGACCGAGGAGAAGGCGTTGCGCACCGGG
>JAEWFB010000504.1 GCA_023389095.1 Actinomycetes bacterium | reverse complement strand
CCCCAGCACCACGCCGACGCCGGACCCCGCCCTCTCGGCCGGGTCCGGCGCCGGCGCGTCCCGCCGCCGGCGCCGTCGCAGCGCCGGGCGCATCGGCCAGGTCCACCCCCTCGTCGCGCTGCTCTGGCTGCTGCCCGCGCTGGCCCTGATCCTGGGCGTCGTGCTCTACCCGGCGATCAAGCTGTTCCAGGCCAGCCAGGGCGAGTACTCGATCACCGGCCTGCGCAAGGGCGATGCCGGGTGGGAGAACTACGTCAAGGTGCTCCAGCACGAGGACCTCGGCACGGTGCTCACGAACACGGCGATCTGGGTCGTCTCGGTCGTCGCGATCACCATCGTGCTGGGCCTGGCCCTGGCCCAGTTCCTCGTGAAGCAGTTCCCGGGGCGGCGCCTCGTGCGCTGGGCGATCATCATCCCGTGGGCGGCCTCGCTCGTCATCACGAGCCAGCTGTTCGTCCTGCTCTACGACTACAACTACGGGATCATCAACCACATCCTGCTGTCGCTGCACCTCATCGGGCAGCCCATCGACTTCCTCGGCGACGACAGCTGGACGATGTTCTCGATGGTCGTGGTCGGGGTCTTCGTGTCGCTGCCGTTCACGATCTTCGTCTTCATCGCCGGCCTCGGCGCGGTGCCCGACGACGTGCTCGAGGCGGCGACGGTCGACGGTGCGAGCCCGTGGCAGCGGTACTGGAACATCACGCTGCCGCTGCTGCGCCCGGCGCTGATGATCGCGACGGTGCTCAACGTCATCTACGTGTTCAACAGCTTCCCGATCATCTACACGCTCAACGACCGCAACCCGGGCTACACGCACGACACGACGATCACGTTCATGTACAAGCTCGCGTTCAAGAGCCAGGAGAAGGACGTCGGCATGTCGGCGGCGGCGGGCGTCTTCAACGTCGTGCTCATCCTCGTCGTCGTGGCCGTCTACCTGAAGATCATCAACTGGCGTGAGGAGACGAGCCGATGACGGCCACCACCGCCTCAGCTGCCGGTGCCGCGGGTGCCGCTGTGCCGCAGCACGACTCACGGCCGACGCCGCGGGATCCCAAGCGCCGCAAGCGGATCCTCATGGCGATCGGCGGCGCGCTCGTCGCGATGGTGTTCCTCGCCCCGTACCTCGTCATGGTCCTCGACTCGCTCCGCACGAGCAGCGACGTCAAGAGCACACCACCCTCGTTCCTGCCCCAGGTGTGGCAGTGGGACACCTACGCACAGGTGCTCGGTGACGAGCGGTTCCTCAACTGGCTCAAGACCTCGCTCATCGTCGCGAGCGGCTCGACCGTCATCGTCGTGCTGGTCGCGATCCCGGCGGCGTTCATGACGGCCCGGCACCGCTTCCCCGGCCGCGGGGCGTTCCTGCTGCTCGTCCTCGTGACGCAGATGTTCGCGCCCACCTCGCTCGTCGTCGGCCTCTACCGGCAGTTCTTCGAGCTCAACATGATCAACACCTACGGCGCGCTGATCCTCACGAACGCGGCGTTCAACCTCGCGTTCGCGATCTGGATCCTGCACGGCTTCTTCGCCTCGATCCCGCTCGAGGTCGAGGAGGCCGCGGCGCTCGACGGCGCGAACCGGTGGCAGGTGCTGCGACGCGTCATGCTCCCGCTGACGCTGCCGGGCCTCGTCACGGCGACGATCTTCACGTTCATCGCGGCGTGGAACGAGTACGTCGTCGCGCTGACGCTCATGATCGACGACGACCGCAAGCCGCTGACCGTCGGGATGCGGGCCTACATCACCGGCTACGAGCAGCACTGGGACCAGCTGTTCGCGGCGTCGGTCATCGCCGTCGTGCCGGTCGTCATCCTCTTCGCGTTCATCGAGAAGCACCTCGTGGGCGGCCTCACGGCCGGCAGCGTCAAGTAACCCCTGAGGCGGGTGGGACGCAGTGCTCACTCGATGAGACGGGATGAGCACTGCGTCCCACGCGTCACACGGTCAGATCCAGCTGGGCGGGGTCGGCACGATGATGCCGACGACGTCGGCCCGGCGTCCCTCGTGGCCGAGGTGCACGACCGGCCCGGTGGACGAGTGGCTCATCACCTCGAGGCACTCGACCCCCTTGCACCAGTGCGGCAGCCCGCCGTGCAGGTCCTGGCGAACGGCCATGACGAGCGTGCTGGCCATGATGCGGCCGGCGCGGGTGCGCTTGAGCGCCGGGTCCTGGTAGACGACCACCGTCGGCGCGCCCGTCCCGTGGGCGTGCGCCGTGGCGGCGTCGGCGATCGCCGCGTACTGCTGGCGCACGGCCTGGTGCTCTCCGATGTCGGCCCGCCACGAGAGCACCCCGCCAGCGGCGAGGGCGGCGAGGACGACCGCCGCCACCCGGTCGACGGCGAGCCAGCCACGCCCGGGTAGTCCGACGTGCAGCCGGCGCCGGCCGTCGAGCAGCAGGGCGACGGGAAGGACCGCCACGAGCCACGTCCACAGCTGGCCCCGGGCGTCGGTGACGACCCCGGTCACGAGCGTCTGGACGGCGTCGAGGCCGCATGCGACGGCGAACGCGACGAGCAGGCGGTCGAGCCGCGGCCGCACCGTGGCGTCGCGCCGACCGAGGACGACGGCGACGACGCCGACGACCGCGACCCACCACTGCGCCGTCCAGAGCGTCCGCGCCGCCGAGAGCCACCGTCCGGCGTTGACGGCGAGGGCGCCCAGGGAGGTCAGCGGGTTGGGGTTGCGCCATGAGGCCAGCTGGAGGCCGAAGTGCCCGTAGACGACCCAGTTGAGGGTGTAGGCCACGAGGACACCGAGCGCGAAGGACGCCAGCCACGCGCCGATCACCGAGAGGATCTGGCGCCAGGCCGCGTCGCGGCGCAGCAGCACCACGAACAGCAGCAGGACGACACCGACGGGCGGGTAGCTGAGCACGGCGGCGACCTCGGCGATCGCGATCCACATCAGGAGACGACGCGGTGAGCGTGCGGCCCACGGCAGCAGCCACGCGGCCGTGGCGCCCACGACCACCGAGGGCGTCAGGGTGCCCGGCCAGTAGAGCAGCTGCACCCACACGGCGGACGCGTAGAGCGCGATCCCGAGGAGCGCGTCGACCGCCGGCCGGGGCCGGATGCGGGCGTGCCGCAGCACTCGCCAGAGCCCCGCGACGAGGAGCGCGTAGGCGACGGCGTAGGTCAGGGCGGCCGAGGTGGGCCCCCCGTGTCGGCCGATGAGGCTCCACCACGCCGTGTTGAGCCACCGACCCTCGCTCGAGTCGTAGTACGAGGGCGGCAGGACGCCGTGGGTGTTGGCGGGCAGCAGGAACGGCCAGTCGTCCTGGCGGATGAACGGCGTGACGGCCTGGGCCAGGCCCTCGGTCAGCAGCAGCGCGACACCGATGACGGCCGGCACGAGCAGGTGGCGTCGGCCCGAGGGCAGCAGCCGTCGGGCCCGTCGCGCCGCGGGAGCGGGCGCGAGGGCCGGTGGGGCGATGGCAGGGGAGGTCGTCGACATGGGGAAGGGCGCGGGAGGTCGAGCCCGCGGTCCGACGACCCTAGGTGGGTGAGATGGGAGCGAGCCGAGTCCCGAGTGAGCCCACGGTGAGGTGTCGGTGAGGTGTCGGTGAGGTGGCGGTGAGGGCGAGCCGAGGTGGCGCGGGCCCGGGTGGGCGTCGGCTCGCGGAGTGCCGCAGCCTCGGGCTCGATGTCGCGCGGGGTTCCTCAGAGCCAGGTGGGTGGCGCCGGCACGACGGCGGCGACGACGTCGGGAAGGCCACCGACGCGTCCGAGGTCGACGACCGAGCGGTGCGCCACGCGCGCGCCGATCTCGCGGCACTCGATCCGGCTGCACCAGCCCGGCATCCTGCCGTCCTGGTCCTGGCGCACGGCGAAGTGGAGCAGCCCCGCCGCCACGCCGCCCGGCCCGGTGGCACGGCTCCTGGGGTCCTGGTAGATGACGACCGTCGGATGCGTCCCGTCGGGTCGGACGCGGGTGGCTGCGGCCGCGATGGCCGCGTACTCGGCGCGGGTCGCCTGGTGCTCACCGATGTCCGCGCGCCACGCGAGCGTGCCGCCGACCGCGAGGGTGACGAGCGTGCCGGTGGCGATCGCGCTCACCGGCACCGCGCGGCGGCCGGGCAGCCGGAGGTGCAGGACGCGTGGGCCGGCGAGGAGCAGGGCGATCGGGAGCAGGGCGACCAACCACGTCCACAGCTGGCCGCGCGGGTCGGTGACGATGCCGGTCGCGAGGGTCTGGGCGGCTTCCATGCCGGCGACGACCGCGAACCCGACGAGCAGGCGCTGCAGCCGC
Source organism: Actinomycetes bacterium (assembly GCA_023389095.1). Lineage (GTDB taxonomy): Bacteria > Actinomycetota > Actinomycetes > Actinomycetales > Dermatophilaceae > Monashia. The sequence goes on along the minus strand of JAEWFB010000504.1, from coordinate 8,930 downwards.
GGCCGGACCGCAGGGTCGCGCCAGCCGGCGCCGATGGCCACGGCCGCGGCGACGGCCGCCCACCACTGGGCGCTCCAGAGGGACAGGGCGGTTCGCAGGTACCGGCTCGCGTTGACGTGGAGTGCGTGCACGGACGTGAGCGGGTTGGGCTGACGCCATGCCGCGACCTTGAGGCCGAACGTGCCGAAGGCGAACCAGTTGAGCGTGTAGGCGACGGCGACGCCGATGCCGAAGGCCACGACCCAGCCGCCGAGCAGCGCGAGGATGCGGCGCCACGGCGCGTCACGCAGCAGGACGACGGCGAACAGCACGAGCACGACCCCCACCGGAGGGTAGGTCAGCACCGCCGCGACCTCCATGAGCAGCAGCCAGGCGCCGAGCCCGAGGCGTGACCGCGCGGCCCACGGCAGCGACCAGGCGGCCAGGGCGCCCACGATGACCGACGGGGTCAGGGTGCCGGGCCAGTAGAGCAGCTGCACCCACACGGCCGAGGCGAAGAGGGCCAGTCCGAGGAGTGCGTCGAGCAGGGGGGTGGGCCGGATACCGGCCCGGTGGAGGACGCGCCACAGCCCGGCGACGAGGACGGCGTAGCCCGCGATGTAGGTGAGGGAGGCCGTGGTCGGCGTGCCGTACTGCCCGACGAGGTGCCACCAGAGGGAGTTGAGCCAGCGGCCCTCCGTGAGGTCGTGCGCGACCACCGAGCCGATGCCCGGCGTGTGCTCGGGGACGAGGAAGGGCCAGTCGTCCGTGCGGATGAACGGGGTGACGGCCTGCGTGAGGCCCTCGGTCACCAGGAGCGCGACGGCGATGACGACCGGAACGACGTAGCGCGGTCCAGCGGTCGGCGGCCGGAGTCGGCGGCGGCCGGGGACGGCGGTGGTCATGGTCTGGGTCGACATGGCGGCGAGCCTTCAGCGGCGGCGGTCGGGGATATCGCCCCGATCCTCCTTCGACAGTAGGTGGGCTCGCCGCACGACAGCCGGGTTACCGGCGAACCCGCAGGCACCTCGCAGCCCCCTTGCGGCGGGCGCGTCGAAACCGGGAGGAACCTGCGGTTTCGGTGGGCTCGGCGTGAACGGATCCTGGGTGCCGGGGTGTCCTGGGTGGCGGCTGGTCGGTGCGATGCGCGAGGTCGGCGGTCCCCCGATGGCCGGAGTCGAGCCTCAGAGCCAGGCGGGTGGCGTCGGCACGACCACGCCGACGACGTCGGTGGGCTGGCCGAAGTCGTCGATGAGCCGGACCACCGACCCGGGCGGTCGCTCGACGAGGTCGGCGCACTCGGCGCCGTGGCACCACTGGGGCACGAGGCCGCCCTGGACCTGGCGCACCGCCATGAACATGGTGCTCGCCATGACCTTTCCGTTGCGGGAGGGCTTGACGCCGGGATCCTGGTAGACCACCACCGTCGGCGCGATGTTGCCGGGCAGCTGGGCGGTGGCTCGCTCGGCGATGGCGGCGTACTGCGCGCGCGTGGCCTGGTGCGCACCGATGTCGCCGCGCCACGACAGGACCCCGGCGACGGCGAGGACCGCGAGCAGGGCAGGGGCGATGCGTCGGTGGGGCCGGACGCGTCGGTCGGGCTGGTCCGTCGCTGTCTCGCCGCGCCCGAGGAGCAGCAGGGCGACGGGCAGCACCGCGACGAGCCACGTCCACAGCTGGCCCCGGGCCTCGGTCACGGTGCCGGTCGCCAGGGTCTGGGCCGCGTCGATGGCGATGGCCGCCGCGAACGGGATCAGGAGGCGCTGCAGGCGTGCCCGCACGCGACGGTCTCGCCAGCCGACGACGGCGGCGACGACCCCGACGGCGGCGACCCACCACTGGGTCGACCAGAGGGGACCGATGGTGTCGAGCCAGCGGCTCGTGTTCTCGCCGAGCGCGGCGAGGGAGGTCAGCGGGTTGGGCTTGCGCCACGAGGCGAGCCGGAGGCCGAAGTGGTGGTTGACGATCCCGTTGAGGGCGGCCGCCACCGCGACCCCGACGACCATGGACGCCAGCCACGCGCCGACCACGGCGACGACGCGTCGCCACGGAGCCTCGCGCAGCAGCACCACGGCGAGCACGAGCAGCACGACGCCGACGGGCGGGTAGGTGAGCACGGCCGCGACCTCGCTGACCAGCACCCAGGCCGCAAGCCGCCTGCGGGACCGAACGGCCCACGGCAGCAACCAGATCGAGGCTGCGGCCACGAGCACCGAGGGGGTCAGGGCCCCGGGCCAGTAGAGCAGCTGCACCCACACGCACGAGGCGAAGAGCGCCACGCCGAGCAGCACGTCGACGACGGGGCGAGGGCGGATGCCGGCCAGGTGCAGCACCCGCCACGCCCCGGCGACGAAGAGCGCGTAGCCGACGGCATACGTCAGCGCGGCCGTGGTCGGGGTGCCGTGCTGGCCGACGAGCCACCAGTAGCCGGTGTTGAGCCAGCGACCTTCACTGATGTTGTAGTAGGACGGGCCGATCGCGCCCGGCGAGTGGTCGGGCAGCAGGAAGCTCCAGTCGTCCTGCCGGATGAACGGGGTGACCGCCTGGGCGAGGCCCTGGGTGACCACGAAGGCGACGGTGACGGTCAGCGGCACGAGGAGGCGACGCCTCGGGCGCAGGCGCGGCGCACGCGTCGGCCTCGCGGTGGGGGCGAGGGTCTGCGTCGTCACGGTCGCGCCGATCAGGAGGTCCGTCAGAAGGGTGTACCAGCAGCGTGCATCAGGAGGCCGGCGGCGGTCGAGCGCGCCACTGCCAACTGCGTACCCAGATGTCGGTCAGAGCCAGCCGGGTGGCGTCGGGACGACGACCCCGATCACCTGTTGCCCGCTCTCTCCGCTGGTCGAGGTGAGCCGGACGACCGATCCCGGCGGGTGGGCGGCCAGCTGGGTGCATTCGTCCCGCGCGCAGGCCCGCGTCGTGAGGTGCTGCTCGACGCGCAGGGCCATCTGTTGCGTGCTGAGCGTGAGCCGGCCGTTGCGGGAGCGGGCGACGACCGGGTCCTGGTACACGACGACGGTGGCGGGAGCGGCCGCGTTCGCTGCCGCGGACGTCTGTGCGGCGGCGGCGCGGGCGACGGACGAGAACGCCATGCGGCTGGCCTGGTGCTCGCCGATGTCGGCCCGCCACGCGAGCACCCCGCCGATCGCCAGGACGCCCAGGAGCAGCGTCGCGACCTGCTCGTCGAGCCGGCCGCCCTGCGGCAGCGCGGCGGTCTCGCCCGTCGAGCCGGTCGAGCCGGTCGAGCCGGTCGCGCCGGTGGAGGGACGCGGGAGCAGCAGGAGCGCGACGGGCAGCACCGCGAACAGCCACGTCCACAGCTGCCCGCGGGCCTCGGTGACGACGCCGGTGCCGATGGTCTGCGCGGCGTCGATGCCGATGGCGACCGCGACGGCGACGAGGAGCCGCTGGAGGCGTCGGCGGACCGTCTCGTCGCGCCAGCCGATGGCGACGGCGACGAGCCCGACGAGGCCGAACCACCACTGCTCCGACCAGAGGGTGCCGACCGTCTCGAGCCAGCGGCCGGTGTTGACGCGGAGCGCGTCGAGCGAGGTGAGGGGGTTGGCGTGGCGCCAAGCGGCGAGGCGCAGGCCGAAGTGCTGGTTGACGACGAGGTTGAGCGTGTACGTGACGAGGACACCGATGCCGAACGACGCGATCCATGCGGCGACGGCGGCGAAGACCTGGCGCCAAGGGGCGTCGCGCAAGATGAGGACGGCGAAGACCAGCAGCACGACGCCGATCGGCGGGTAGGTCAGCACGGCGCCGATGCCGCCGAGCACGAACCAGAGCGCGAGACGCCGCCGGGTGCGGGTCGCCCACGGCAGCAGCCACATCGCGGTCGCGCCGACGATGACCGACGGGGTCAGCGCCCCGGGCCAGTACAGCAGCTGCACCCAGACGGCCGACGCGTAGAGCGCGAGTCCGAGGAGGGCGTCGACGACGAGGCCGGCCCGGACGCCGGCCAGGCGGAGGACGCGCCACATGCCGGCGACGAGCACCGCGTAGCCGAGGGCGTAGGTGATCGCGGCGCTGGCCGGCGTGCCGTGCTGGCCGACGAGGCACCACCAGCCGGTGTTGAGCCACCGGCCCTCGCTGATGTTGTAGTACGACGGCGGGACGACGTCCTTGGTGTGGTCGGGCAGCAGGAAGGGCCAGTCGTCCTGGCGGATGAACGGCGTCACGGCCTGCGCGACGCCCTGGGTCAGCAGGAACGCGACACCCAGGGTCACCGGCACGAGGACCGCCCGACGGGACGCGACCGCTCGTAGCCGCGCCTGCAGGGCGGTGTCCCGGGAGGCGAGGGTCTGCGTCGTCATCCGGCGGCCCGAGTCATGTAGAGGAGGATCCCACGGCCGGCCGCGCTCGCGGCTCGCTGCGGCGCCGGCCGCCGCCTGCCCGCCGCCTGCCCGCCGGCTGAGACGCCCACAGGGGGCATCCAGAAATAGTTAGTAGCCTTGAACTAATGAAATCTTCCGTCGCCCCCACCCCTGTCTCGCTCGGCCCGCGCTACAAGTGGGTCGCGCTGTCCACCACGACGCTCGGCGTGCTGATCGCCACGATCAACTCCTCGATCCTGCTCATCGCGCTGCCCGACATCTTCCGCGGGCTGAACATCAACCCGCTGGCCTCGGGCAACTCGAGCTACCTGCTCTGGCTGATCATGGGCTACCTCGTCGTGACCGCCGTCCTCGTCGTCACGTTCGGCCGCCTCGGCGACATGTACGGCCGCGTCAAGATGTTCAACGCCGGGTTCGCGATCTTCACGTTCTTCTCGATCGCCCTGTCGGTGACCTGGCTGACCGGCACACCGGGCGTGCTCTGGCTCATCATCATGCGGGTGCTGCAGGGCGTGGGCGGCGCTCTGCTCATGGCGAACTCGTCGGCGATCATCACCGACGCGTTCCCCTCCCACCAGCGCGGCCTGGCCCTCGGGCTCAACATGGTGTCCGGCATCGCCGGCTCGTTCCTCGGCCTCGTCATCGGCGGCATCCTCGCCCCCGTGCACTGGCGGTACGTGTTCCTCGTCTCGGTGCCGTTCAGCGTCTTCGGCACCCTGTGGGGCTACCTCAAGCTGCACGACCTCAGCCCGCGCCGCCACCACGTCATGGACTGGTGGGGCAACATCACCTTCGCCCTCGGCCTCATCGGCGTCCTCGTCGCCATCACCTACGGCATCCAGCCCTACGGCGACCACGTCATGGGCTGGACCAACCCGTGGGTCGTCGCCTCGATGGTCGGCGGGCTCGTGCTGCTCGCGATCTTCTGCGTCATCGAGACCCGGGTCGAGCACCCGATGTTCCACCTCGACCTGTTCCGCATCCGGGCCTTCACCTTCGGCAACATCGCGAGCCTGCTGTCGGGCCTGGGCCGCGGCGGCCTGATGTTCATCCTCATCATCTGGCTGCAGGGCATCTGGCTGCCCCGCCACGGCTACTCGTTCGAGTCGACGCCGCTGTGGGCCGGCATCTTCATGCTGCCGATGACGGTCGGCTTCCTCGTGGCCGGGCCGCTGTCGGGCTGGCTGTCCGACCACTACGGGGCGCGGCCGTTCGCGACCGGTGGCATGGTCATCGCGGCGCTCAGCTTCGTGTGGCTCGCGGCCCTGCCCGTCGACTTCGGCTACTGGACCTTCGCCGCGGCGCTCTTCCTCAACGGCTTCGGCATGGGCCTGTTCGCCTCGCCGAACCGCGCGGCCGTCATGAACGCGCTGCCGGCCAACCGGCGTGGCGTCGGCAGCGGCATGAGCACGACGTTCCAGAACGCGTCGATGGTGCTGTCGATCGGGATCTTCTTCTCGCTCATGATCATCGGCCTGGCCGGCTCGCTGCCCGACACGATGCAGGCCGGGCTCTCGGCCCACGGCGTCCCGACGGCGCAGGCGCACGCCCTCGCGTCGTTGCCGCCGGTCGCGGTGCTCTTCGCGTCGCTGCTCGGCTACAACCCGGTGCAGCAGCTGCTCGGCCCGCACGCCCTGAGCCAGCTGAACCCGACCGACGCGCAGTACCTGACCGGCCACAGCTTCTTCCCGTCGCTCATCTCCGGGCCGTTCCACGACGGGCTCATCGTCGCCTTCGGGTTCGCGATCGTCGCGTGCCTCGTGGCGGCACTGGCCTCCTGGTTCATGGGCGAGAAGTTCGTGAACGCCGACGACGAGCACGAGGCGCCTGCCGGCGTGGCCGCCTCGGGCGAGACGCCGCTCGACTTCGCCCAGCCGGAGGCGGGCGCGCCGGAGCCGGAGCGGGTGCGGTCGTGACCGAGCGCGCGGCGGCCGCGGCGCCCGTGGTGGCGCCGTCGGACGTCGACCGGCTCGCCGGTGAGCTGCGCACCGAGGTCGGACGCCTCGCCTACCACCTGCGCACGCCGGCGACGCGCTCCGGCGTCACCCCGACGCGTCTGGCGGCGCTGGCCGCCCTGACCCGCTACCCCGACGGGGTGCGGCAGGGCGACCTCGCCGAGCTGATGAACGTGTCGGCGCCGAGCATGACGCGTCTCGTGGAGATCCTCACGGACGCCGGGTGGGTGGAGCGGCATCGCGACCCGAGCGACCAGCGGTGCCTGCTGCTCGCGCTCTCGCCGGCCGGTCAGGCGACTCTCGACACCCTGCGCGACGAGGCCGCCACCCAGCTGAGCGCCGAGCTGGCCGACCTCAGCGACGACGAGCGGGCCGTGGTGGCCGCCGCGGTCCCGGTGCTGCGCAAGATCGCCGACCGTCACCTCGACGCCTGACGGCCGACCCCTGACGCTTGACGCCCCACCCTGGCCGGCGTGGAGGAGCCGCGACCGTTCGCGTGCGGAGCGCGGCCTCGGTGCCTAGGTTGGGAGGCACCCGCACCGGGCGGCGAAGGAGGGGCCATGGCTGCGAGCGTGCTGCGGTTCGAGGCGCAGGCGGTGATCCGCCGGCCCGCGAGCGAGGTGTTCGAGCGGCTGGTCGACCTGCCGGGCTACCGGCGGTGGATGCACCGCGACGGCGTGTTCGGCCGCACCGAGCTGACATCGCCACCGCCGGTCCGCGCCGGCACGACGTACGTCGACCGGACGCGGATGGGGCGCTACGTCGGTGAGGTGACCGAGCACGTGCCCTCGACGCGGCTGGCGTTCAGCGAGACCTTCAGCCTGTTCGGTCGCCCGGTCAGCCGGGCCCGTCCGAGCTACGTGCTCGAGGTCGACGGCGACTCGACGGTCGTGCACCACACGGCCGAGGCCGACCTCTACGGCCCGATGCGCCTGTTCAAGCCGGTGGCGGCGCGCATCGTGACCCGCGAACGCAGCCACACCCTCGCCTCCCTCAAGCGCTCCCTCGAGGAGGAGTAGCTCCACGGCCTCACCGTGCCGGAGTGGGTCCGGTCAGCTCATGACCCACGCGGGTGGCGGCGGCACGACGACCCCGACGATCGGTCCGAGCCGCACGACGAACTCATGCCCGCCGGAGGCGGCCCGGGCGATCTGCGCGCACTCCTGCCCCCGGCACCAGCGTGGGAGGCGGTCCTGCCCCTCCCGGACCATCATCCAGAGGATGCCGGCCATCGTCTGGCCGGGCAGGGTCGTGCGGTCGTGGTGGCCCTGGTAGAAGACCATCTCCGGTCGAGACCCGTCGGGCTGTGGCCGCGTCGCCGCGGAGACGATCGCGGCGTACTGCTGGCGGGTCTGCTGGTGAGCGACCAGGTCGGTGCGCCACGTGAGGAGGCCGACGACCGCCAGGACGGCGAGCAGGCCCGTGCCGATGCGCGACCAGACCCCCGGGTCGCGCAGGAGCAGCACGGCCGGGAAGACGAGGGCCAGCCAGATCCACAGCTCACCGCGTGGCATGGTGACCACGCCGGTGAGCAGGATCTGCGCCGATCCGAGCCCGGCCACCACCGCCAGGCCCAGGCACAGGCGTGCCATGAGAGGGCGCACCACCGGGCTGAGGGCGCCGGCGCCGACGGCCAGCAGCCCTGCGGCCGTGGCCACGGGTGACAGGCGCAGCAGGTCCACGGCAGCGCGCGCGGCGCGTCGGGCGTTGGTGCGCAGGCTCGCGAGGTCGTGCAGGGGGTTGGGGTGGCGCCAGGCGGCGATCTCGAGGCCGAAGTGGCCGAAGGCGAACCAGTTCACGACGTAGATGACGCCGACCCCGACGGCGAAGCTCGCGAGGTAGCCGAGCGACAGCAGGAGCAGCCGGCGCCACGGGAGCCTGCCGAGGTGCAGGACCGCTGCGAGGAACAGCACGGCCGAGACGGGCGGATAGCTGAGCACCGAGAGCACGGTGACCGCGAGCAGCCAGCCGGCGAGCCGCGGCCGGCTGCGGGCGGCGAGCGGGAGCGTCCACACCCCCGCAGCGGCCACGATCGCCGACGAGATCTGGGTGGCGGGCCAGTAGAGCAGCTGCACCCACGTCACCGACCCGAAGAGCGCCAGCCCGAGCAGCACCTGCACGGGCAACGACGTCCGGCGGTCGTCGCGCCAGAGCAGACGCCACAGCCCCGCGACGAAGATGACGTAGGCCGCAACGTGCGCGACCGACGCCCACGTCGGGGTCGTGTGCTGGCCGACCGCCAGCCACCACACGTAGTTGAGCCAGCGGCCCTCGCGAAGGTTCTTGTCGTAGTTGTCGATCAGGCCCGGGGTGTGGACCGGCAGGAGGTAGGGCCAGTCGTCGGCGCGCAGCAGCGGCCACAGCGCCTGGCCGACCGCTCCGGTGGCGAGGACGGCGAGCAGCAGCACGACGCCGATGACGGCGCCCCGCGGCGGACGCCGGAGCGAGAACGGCTCGCGCGCACGGGCCAGTACCTCGGGTGGCGGTGCGGTGGACTCGGCCGTCATCGGGACTCGCTCGGGATTCGCTCGGGATTCGCTCACGAGGGGAAGGAGGCGCCCTTCGACGATACGCACGGACGATGCCCCGTCGCGCCCGTCCGGGCCCTTCAGCGCCGCATTCCCAGTGACTTCACCGCTGCCGTTCGTCCCGCACCCAG
>JAEWFB010000483.1 GCA_023389095.1 Actinomycetes bacterium | reverse complement strand
GCCCAGAACATGCCGTCGCCCCAGTTCCAGGCCGCCTTGTCGGCGTAGAACTCGAGCGTGCCCCCGAGGCCGCGTTCGGCCCAGCGGTCGGCGATGTAGGCGCGCGCGTAGTCGCTCATCTGCTCCGGGGTACGCCCGGCGATCGCGTCGACCATGTCTCGCGAGTAGGTGCCGTAGCTGACGACGCCGTCGGGATCGACCTGCTCGTTCATCCCGTTGGCGAGCCACCACAGGACCGGCGGGGTCACGTCGGCGCGCAGCTGTGCCGCGTCGAGCCCGGCTGCCCGGGCCGACACGACGGGGGTGGCCACCGCGATCCCGAGGAAGACGCCGACCGCCACGACCGCGCCGGCCAGGGCGGTGACCCTCCCGCGCGGTGCGTGGTTGCCGTCGAACACGGCGACGACCACCGTGAGGACGGTGGCGATGACGGCGACGGCCGGCGTCGTCTTGATCGCGTAGGCGATGCCGTAGCAGACCACGGCGGCCACCCACGTGAGGATGCGCACCGTGCGGGCGCGCGGTGACACCTCGACGGCGCTCGGCGCGCCGGGTAGGAGGGCGCGCCCGGCCAGGGCGACGCCGACGGCGAGGAACGGCATCGCGTAGTAGTCGGTGTACGGCACGGCCAGCCACGGGCTCGTGCCGACGAGGACGAGGGTGACGAGCTGGGCACCGACGGCCGCCCCCGGGCCGCGCACGCGGCGCACGAGCGCGTCGACGGCGAGCAGGGTGGCGGTGACGCAGATGCCGCTGAGGGCGATGAGCACCGCGTCCGGCGACCAGCCCAGCCAGGCGCCCACCTGGACGCCGGCCCGGTCGATCGCGAGGAGCGGCAGGTTGTTCGGGTAGAGCGACAGGTAGGCATAGCCGTCTGCGCCGACCGGTCGGCCCGCGTGCAACGCCCGCGCCAGGTCCATGACGACGCGGGCGTCCCACCCGTACTCGTAGCGCCCCGCGAGGCCGACGAGGGTCGCGACGACCCCGCCGCCCACACCCACCACCGGACCGACCCAGCGCGGCCGCAGCCACCGGGGCGACCGACCGAACGCCGCCACGGCCAGCAGCGCCAGGCAGACCGGCACGACGACGTACCAGCGGTGCGGGGTGTTGACGGCTCGCGGCGCCACCAGTCCGACGACGGCCACGGCGAGCAGACAGGCGCCGACGAGCCGGAGCAGCGTCCGGCCGAGGGCGGAGTCCATGGAGGGTGAGGCTATCTCAGCCCGCGGCGTCGGCGGCGGCTGCCTCCTCGGCGATACGGTCGCGGTAGGCGCGGTTGCACGCGGACACGACGGCCTTGAGCGAGGCCGTCACGATCGACGAGTCGACCCCGACACCCCACAGGACGCGCGGCCCGATGGCGCACTCGACGTACGCCGCGGCGCGGGCGTCGCCGCCGGCCGACAGGGCGTGCTCCGCGTAGTCGAGGACCCGCATGTCCGGGGCGCCCTCGATCGTCATGAAGGCGTCGAGGAAGGCGGCGATCGGGCCGTTGCCGCGGCCCGTGACGGTGAGGGGCTCACCGTCGTCGGTCAGCGTCGCCTCGATCGTGCTCTCGCCGTCGACCGTCGAGTCGGTGACGACGTTGACGAGCTCGAACCGCCCCCACGGCTGGGCCGGGTTCGGCAGGTACTCGTCCTGGAAGCGGCCCCACAGCTCGGCCGGGGCCACCTCGCCGCCGTCCTGGTCGACGCCGCGCTGCACGACGCCGGAGAACTCGATCTGCAGGCGTCGCGGCAGGTCCATCTGGTGCTCGGACTTCATGATGTAGGAGACGCCACCCTTGCCGGACTGGCTGTTGACCCGGACGACCGCCTCGTACGAGCGCCCGAGGTCGTGCGGGTCGACCGGCAGGTAGGGAACGCCCCACACGAGGTCGTCGACGCTCGTGCCCTTCTCCTTGGCCTCGACCTCCATCGCCTCGAAGCCCTTCTTGATGGCGTCCTGGTGCGAGCCGCTGAAGGCCGTGAAGACGAGGTCGCCGCCGTAGGGGTGGCGCTCGCCCACGGGCAGCTGGTTGCAGTACTCGACGGTGCGGCGGATCTCGTCGATGTCGCCGAAGTCGATCTGCGGGTCGACGCCCTGGCTGAAGAGGTTCATGCCGAGGGTGACGAGGTCGACGTTGCCGGTGCGCTCGCCGTTGCCGAAGAGGCACCCCTCGATGCGGTCGGCGCCGGCCAGGTAGCCGAGCTCGGCGGCGGCCACGCCCGTGCCGCGGTCGTTGTGCGGGTGCAGGCTGACGACGAGCGACTCACGACGGTCGAGGTGGCGCACCATCCACTCGATCGAGTCGGCGTAGACGTTCGGGGTGATCATCTCGACGGTCGCGGGCAGGTTGACGATCATCTTGTGGTCGGGGCTCGGGTCGATGACGTCGATGACGGCGTTGCAGATGCGCATCGCGAAGTCGAGCTCGGTGCCGGTGTAGGACTCTGGCGAGTACTCGTAGTAGATCGTCGTGTCGGGGATCGTCTCCTCGAGCTTCTTGATCAGGCGCGCGCCCTGCACGGCGATGTCGATGATGCCGTCCTGGTCGAGGCCGAAGACGACGCGGCGCTGCAGGATCGAGGTCGAGTTGTAGAAGTGGACGATCGCCTCCTTCGCGCCACGGATCGCGTCGAAGGTCCGCTCGATGAGGTGGTCGCGGCACTGGGTCAGCACCTGGATCGTCACGTCGTCGGGGATGTGTCCGCCGTCGATGAGCTCGCGGCAGAAGTCGAAGTCGGTCTGGCTCGCCGACGGGAAGCCGATCTCGATCTCCTTGTAGCCCATCTTCACGAGCAGCTGGAACATGCGCAGCTTCCGCTCGGAGTTCATCGGGTCGATGAGGGCCTGGTTGCCGTCGCGCAGGTCGACCGCGCACCAGCGCGGGGCCTGCTCGATGCGCCTGGTCGGCCAGGTGCGGTCGGGCAGGTCGAACGGGATCTGCTCGTGGAAGGGCACGTACTTGCCGAACGGCATTCCCGACGTCTGCTGGGGGTGGATCATCGCGTCACTCTCTTCGTCTGCGTTTCGCTCGGTGTCCGGCCGGACACGGGAAACTCCGCGACGAGGAGGGCCGGGAT
>JAEWFB010000292.1 GCA_023389095.1 Actinomycetes bacterium | reverse complement strand
TCCGACGAGGCCGGCTGGCCCGCGGCGACCACCGGCTCCCCGCCCCCGACGACGGTGCCGTTCGAGCCCTGGGCGAGCCCCGAGACGATGGAGCGGACCCGATCGCTGCGGGCATCGACGATCGCCTGAGTGCCCGCGAAGTCTCCCGAGACGACGACGGCGAGGTCGGCGGGCGCCAGGTCGCCGGTGCTGCTGTCGAGCAGGCCGGCGTCGGTCAGCACCTTGAGCGCGGCGGTGCGCTGCGCCGAGGACGTCGTCTCGGTGCGCGACACGAGCAGGTGGGCGAGGACCTCGTCGAGCAGGGCGTCCCCCGTGGCACTGGTGCGCAGGCCCAGCGCGGCCGCCGATGCCTTCGCAGCCTGCTCGCGGTCGGCCGCCTGCGAGGGGTCGAACCAGTCCTGGCTCATGGTGACGGTGCCGGTGCTCGTCGCGCCGCTCTGCGGGACGACGTTCTCGAGGTTGTCGGCGAGGGTGCCGTCGGCCGAGGGCAGCACGAGCTCGACGACCCGGTGCCCGGCGAGGCGCCCCTGGACGACGCGCGGCTGCACCGCTGTCGCGTACTCGTCGGAGGCCTCGACGAGCTTCTCGCTCGTCGTCAGCTTGTCGTTGAGGGTCTGCTTCTCCGAGCGCAGGGCGATGACCTGGTCGCCGAGCGTGTCACCGATCGTCGACTGGAGAGGTCCGGCACCGAGCACGATGCCGACGGCGAGCGCGAGGAAGATCGAGATGATGGAGACGAGGTGGTATCGGAAGTCGATCACGTGAAGATCCCTACGACGGCGTTCCAGAGGTCGTCCCAGCGCGCGGCGATGACCTGCAGCCACGCCTCCCCCACCGGCGTCGCGCTGAGCGCCGCGAACAGGGCGACCAGGCCGGCGATGCACATGGCGATGAGGAGGCGTCCGGGGATGCGCGCCCGGTAGAGGCGGCTGACACCCTTGGCGTCGACGAGCTTGCCACCGACGCGCAGGCGGGTCAGGAAGGTCGAGGCCTGCCCGTCGCGGCCCTTGTCGAGGAACTCGACGAGCGTGACGTGCGTGCCGACGGCGACGATGAGCTCGGCCCCGGCGTCGTCGGCGAGCAGCATGGCGACGTCCTCGCTCGTGCCGGCGGCGGGGAACACGACGGGCTCGATGCCCAGGGCCTGCACCCGGGCCAGGCCGGGGGCGCGACCGTCGCGGTAGGCGTGGACGACGACCTCGGCGCCGCACCTCAGCGCCTGGTCGGACACCGAGTCCATGTCGCCGACGATGAGGTCGGGCCGGTGCCCCGACTCGAGGATCGCGTCGGCCCCGCCGTCGACCCCGATGAGGACCGGCCGGTACTCGCGGATGTAGGGCCGCAGCATCTCGAGGTCCTCGCGGTAGTGGTACCCGCGGACGACGATGAGGCAGTGCCGGCCGTCGATCGTCGTCGTGATCGGCGGGATGCCGATGCCGTCGAGGAGCAGGTCGCGCTCCTTGCGGATGAACTCCATCGTGTTCGTCGCGAAGGCCTCGATCTGGACCGCGAGGCCGGCGCGCGCCTCGTGCATGTCGGCCGCCACGGCGTCGGCGTCGAGCGCTCGACCGGTCGTGACCTTGCGCTCGCCCGCCCAGAGGTCGTCACCGTCGAGGCGCAGGCTCGTACCGTCCTCGAGGGCCATGACGTCGGGGCCGGCGGCGTCGAGGAGCGGGATGCCGGCCTCGACGAGGATCTGCGGCCCCAGGTTGGGGTAGCGCCCGCTGATCGAGGCCGCGGCGTTGACGACCGCGGCGGGGCGGGCCGTCACGAGGGCGTCGGCGCTGACCTTGTCGAGGTCGGTGTGGTCGATGACGGCGACGTCGCCGGGCTGCAGCCGTTTGGTGAGGTTCTTGGTCCGCCGGTCGACGCGTGCGGGACCGACCACGCCCGGACCGGAGTCGGGAGCGTGGCCGCGGCGGCGGATGGAGATCGACATGGCGGGTCAATCCTTCCACGTCGGCCGGTGCGGGCCCTCACGGCGCGTCTGGGGTGGGACGTCGCAGGTCAGGACGCCTTGCTCCGCTCCTTCGAGCGGCCCGACGCCGAACGCGTGCCGGCCGTGCGGGCGGGCCGCCCGTGACGCGGGCGGCCGGGGTCGTGGGCGGCGTCGGCGCGCGCCGCCGCCGTCTGCTCGAGGAGGTCCTCGGCGTGGGCGAGGCCGGCCTCGGAGTCGGGGTCGCCGCCCATCATCCCGGACAGCTCGCGCAGCCGGTCCGGACCCTCGACGGTGCTGACGCTGCTCGAGGTGACGCGACCGTCGTCGGCCTTGTGGACGACGAGGTGCCGGTCGGCGAAGGCGGCGACCTGGGCGAGGTGGGTGACGACGATGACCTGCGCCTGCTCGGCGAGCGCCGCGAGTCGGGCGCCGACGTCGAGGGCGGCGCGACCGCCGACGCCGGCGTCGACCTCGTCGAAGACGAACGTCGGGGGTCCCGAGGTGGCGGTGTGCGATCCCACCACCTCGAGGGCGAGCATGACGCGCGAGAGCTCGCCGCCGCTCGCGGCCCGGGCGACGCTCCTCGGCTGGGCGCCGGCGTTGGCGGCCAGGAGGATCTCGACGTCGTCGATCCCCGTGCGGGACAGGCGCACCCGGTCTCCGGTCGGAAGGGCCGTGCCCTCGGGATCGGTGCGGTGGCGGACGTCGACGGCCAGGACCGCCTTGCCCATGGACAGGTGGGCGAGCTCGGCCGACACGCGCGTCGCGAACTCCTGGGCGGCGGCCCCGCGGGCGTCGGACAGCCTGACCGACGCGTCGACGAGCTCGGCCTCGAGCGCGTCGAGCTCGGTGGCCAGGCCCGCGACGCGGTCGTCGGCGCGGACGAGCTCGTCGAGCCGCGCGGCCGAGCGCTGGCCCCAGGACAGCACCTCGTCGACGGTCTCGCCGTACTTGCGGGTCAGCGCACCCAGGGAGGCCCGGCGCTGCTGGACGAAGGCGAGCCGCTCGGGGTCGAGCTCGACGTCGTCGAGGTAGGCGGCGAGGTCGGCCGAGAGCTCGGTGACGAGCGTGCCCACCTCGTGGAGCCGCTCGTCGAGGCCGCGCAGGACGTCGTCGTGACCGGTGGCCGGCCCCAGCGCCGACCGTGCGGCGGCGAGCAGCTCGCGGACGTTGGGCGTCGACTCGGCCGCGAGCTCGTCGCCGCTGAGCTCGGCGAGGGCCTGGCCCGCCGCGAGGCGCAGCGTGTCGGCGTGGGCCAGCCGCTCGTCCTCGGCGCGCAGGGCGAGGTCCTCTCCGGGCTGGGGGTCGACGGCCTCGATCTCCTCGAGCGAGGCGGTCAGGCCGTCGATCTCGCGAGCGCGCTCGCGCGCCTCACCGACGAGCCGTTCGTGCTCCCGACGTGTCTCGCGCCAGCGGTCGTGCAGCGCACCGACCCGCTCGCGCAGCTCGTGCAGGGGTTCGCCGCCGAAGTCGTCGAGGACCTCGCGGTGGGCGTCGCCCTGCTTGAGGCGCCACTGGTCGGCCTGCCCGTGCACGGCCACGAGCAGCTCGCCGAGCTCGGCGAGGACGCCGACCGGGGCGGTGCGGCCGCCGACGTGGGCGCGGCTGCGGCCGGAGGCCGCGATGGTGCGGGCGATGACGAGCTCGCCGTCGTCGTGCTCGGCGCCGGCGTCGTCGGCCCGAGCGAGGGCGGGATGGTCGAGCGGGAGCTGGACGACGCCCTCGACGAAGGCGGAGTCGGCGCCGGCGCGCACCAGCCCGGAGTCGGCGCGCTCGCCGAGCAGCAGGCCGAGGCCGGACACGACCATCGTCTTGCCGGCACCCGTCTCGCCGGTGAGCACGTTGAGGCCGGGGCTGAGGTCGAGGACGGCCTCGTCGATGACCCCGACGCCGCGGATCCGCATCTGGCTGAACACGGGACCCACCTTAGGGCCGGGCACCCCCAACGGCCGGTGGCTTGTCCCCCGACAGGCCCGACGCGTCGCCCCGGCCCGGGGGGACCGGGTCGCCGTTGCCGCGCCAGCCCTCGACGGACAGGTCGAACTTGGCCACGAGCCGGTCGGTGAACGGGGCGCGGCTCAGCCGGGCGAGCCGGACCGGTCGGATGCCCTTGCGCACCTCGATCCGGGCTCCGGGCGGCAGGGCGACGTGGCGGCGGCCGTCGCACCACATGACGCCGGCCCCCTCCGTGGCCGCCTTGATCTCGATCGCGAGGTGGGAGTCGGGCCCGAGCACGAGGGGCCGGGCGAAGAGCGCGTGCGCGGCGCTCGGCACGAGCAGCATCGCCTCGACCTGCGGCCAGATGACCGGACCCCCGGCCGAGAACGCATAGGCCGTCGAGCCCGTCGGGGTCGAGACGATGACGCCGTCGCAGCCCCAGCTCTGCAGGGGGCGGCCGTCGACCTCGATCGTCGCTTCGAGCATCCGCTCGCGCGCAGCCTTCTCGACGCTGACCTCGTTGAGCGCCCAGCTGCTGGCGATGAGCTCGCCGTGCAGCTTGGCGTCGACGTGCAGCGTCATGCGCTCCTCGACGGCGTAGTTGTTCGTGGCGATGTGCTCGACGGTGGCGTCGAGGTCGTCGCGCTCGGCCTCGGCGAGGAAGCCGACGTGCCCGAGGTTGACGCCGAGGAGCGGTACGTCGACGCGTCGGGCGAACTCGGCCCCGCGCAGGATCGTGCCGTCACCGCCGAGGACGACGACGAGGTCGCACCCCTCGGCGACCTGCTCCTCCTTCGAGGCGACGTGGACGCGGGCGCTGTCCTTGAGGTCGAGGGCCTGGGCCTCCTCGGTCTGCAGCGAGACGTCGATGCCGAGATGGGTCAGCCGTTCGACGACCCCCTTGGCGACCGTCAGCGCCTCGGGTCGGCGCGGGTGGGCCACGAGCAGGATCCGACGCGTCACGGCGCTCCTTCCGGGTCGAGGGCCTCCAGCATGTCATCGACCGCGTCCGGCCCAGCGGACGGGGCGAGCCCCGGCACCGGCCTCGGGGCGAGCCAGAAGAGGAACTCACGGTTGCCGTCGGTGCCCGTGATCGGGCTCGCCGCCGCACCCTGCAGGTGCAGGCCGAGCTGCGCGGCCACCGCCGCGACCTCGCGCAGCACGCGCCGGTGCTCGTGCACCGAGGTGACGACGCCCTTGCGCCCGAGCCGCTCACGGCCGACCTCGAACTGCGGCTTGACGAGGACGACGAGGTCACCGGCGTCGGTGACGAGCGGGCGCATCGCCGGCAGCGCGATGGACAGGGAGATGAAGGACAGGTCGGACACGACGAGGTCGAAGGGCCCACCGAGGGCGACGGCGTCGACGTCGCGGATGTTGGTGCCGGGCAGGTCACGCACGCGTGGGTCCTCGGCGACGGACGCGACGAGCTGGCCGTGCCCGACGTCGAGGGCCGTCACGTGCGCGGCTCCGCGCTCGAGGAGCACCTGGGTGAAGCCCCCGGTGCTCGCGCCGACGTCGAGGCAGCGCCGCCCGCTCACCGGCACCGGCCACGTGTCGAGCGCGTGGAGCAGCTTGAGCGCCGCGCGGCCCACCCAACGGTCCGGCTCGCGCGTCAGGGTGATCTCGGTGTCGTCGTCGACCGGGGTGGACGCCTTTGCCGCGGGTCGTCCGTCGACGACGACGTCACCGGCGTCGACGAGCTCCCGGGCCTGGGCCCGGGACCGGGCCAGCCCCCGGCGGACCAGCTCGGCGTCGAGCCGCCGGACGCTCACGCCTCGCCGAGTCCGCCCAACCGGCCCTGCAGCATGCGGTGGGCGCGTTCGCCCGCCTCGATCCTCGTCTCGAACGAACCCGCCTGTGCCACAGCGAGCTCGGTCATCGCCTCGTCGATGGCGGTGTCGCCGGTGGCCGGCGCCTCGGGCACCGGACGCTCGTCGACGTCCGGCTCGACGGGCACGTCGAGGTCGCTCTCGATCTCGTTCTGGGCGTCGCTCTCGGCGTCGAACATGTCGTCCTCCGTTGTCGTCGGTGCGCTCGGGTCAGGCTAGCGGGTGCCCGGCGGCGAGCCCGTCGAGACGAGCCGCCGCGGCAGCGAGGCCTGCTGCGGCGCGGCGATTGTCGTGGTCGGTGTCACGGCCGTTTTCGCGGTCGGTGTCGCGGCGCTCCACGAGTGCCGCCAGTGCCGCCCGCAGCAGGTCCCCGTCGTCGGAGCCGGCTTCCAGCACCTCGAGATCGTCGTCGCGCAGCCGGACCCGGCTGGCGCCGCACGACCACGCGTCCTGCGTCCGCCTCGGGAGCGCCAGGGGCTCGAGCAGCTCGGAGAGGTGGCGCACGACGACGGTCGGGCTCAGGTCGGTGTCGAGCAGGCGGCTCGGGCGGTCGACCCCGGTGAGCACCCACGCGGAGTCAGTCCGTGCCGCGCGTGCCCCGGCGATGTCGGTGTCGAGCCGGTCACCGACCGCGAGCACCTGCGAGGGCTCGGCCCCGAGCCGGGCGGTCGCCAGGTGGTACAGCGGCGCATGCGGCTTGCCGACGACATCCGGTCGGCGCCCCACGGCCGACGCGAGCAGGTCCACGTACGCCCCGTTGCCGGGCGCGTCGCCCCACGGCAGCGGCAGGGTCGCGTCGTCGTTCGTGGCCACCCACGGGATGTCGGAGCGGAGCAGTCGGGCGGCCCGCTCGAAGTCGAGCACGGTCAGGCCGCGGCCGAAACCCTGCAGGACGGCCTCGCACGGGACGTCCTGCTCCCCCGGGTCGCCCGGGGCGGCCGGGCTCACCGGCTGCAGGCCGGCGCGCTCGAGCGCCTCGGCCACGCCGGGGCCACCGAGGGCCAGCACGGCAGATCCCGGCGCCAGCGTGGACGCGAGTCGCTCGGCCCCGGCCTGGGCGCTGGTGACGATGTCGTCGGCGCCGCCGGGGGCTCCGAGCCCGGCCAGCTGGGCGGCCACGTCGGCCGGCACCCGGGAGGCGTTGTTCGTCGCATAGACGAGGCCGACGCCGCGGGCGACGATGTCCTGCAAGGCTTTCGGCGCACCGTCGACGGCGTCGTCACCGCGGTAGACGACGCCGTCGAGGTCGCAGACGACTCCTGCGTAGCCGTCGACGAAGGCCTGGTCAGTCACGCTCGCGCGAGTCGTCGGAGGCGTCGTCGGGTGCGTCCGCGCCGAGCTCGTCGTCGTCGTCGTCATCGCCCTCGAGCAGGTCGGTGAGGTCGATCCCGTCGAGCTCCTCGAGGCGCTCGGCCGCGTCGGTCGTCAGGTCGTGGTCGGC
>JAEWFB010000165.1 GCA_023389095.1 Actinomycetes bacterium | reverse complement strand
ATCGCCTCGAGCGCGACGCGTCCGAACTGCTCGACCCACGACGGGGTCGTCAGCGACGGCACGCAGAGCACGTCGACGGAGCGGAGGAACCCGGGCAGCTCTGCCGGGTCGAGGGCACCGAGGTGCTCGACCCGACCGGCCACCCCGAGGTCGTGCGCGAGGGCGTCGAGCCGACCGCGGTCGGGACCGTCGCCGGCGACGCGAAGGGTCAGCCCGGCGTCGAGCGTCAGGGCCTCGAGCAGCACGTGGACTCCCTTGACGGGGTCGAGCCGGCCGGCGTAGCCGACGACGACGTCGCCCCGGCCCTCGCCTGCGCCCGGGTGGTCGGCGTCGGCGGCGGTGCTTCGCTCGGACGTCGAGGCCGGCGTGAACGCCGTGAGGTCGGTCCCGAGGTCGAGGGTGCGGGCCCGGCCCGGGAAGCCCTTGCGCTCGACGATGCGGCCGGCAGCGTCGTTGCACACGTCGACCCCCGACGCGTGCCGGAGCGCCCAGCGCTCGAGCCACCGGAAGGGCGGCGGGTAGTGCTTGTCGAGGTTCTGCGCGGAGTAGAGGACGTAGGGGGCGCGCTGGCGGCGCAGCCGGCGCAGCAGCAGCACCTCGGCCGTCGCGAGCGCGAAGGGCTCCTCGTGCACGTCGACGACGTCGAGCGGGCGGCCGAGGGCTCGCCACAACGGACGCGGGTCGTAGAGGAACAGGGCCGGATGGCGTCCGAACGTGGCGACGCCGGTGACCGGTTCGCCCTCGCGTGGCACGAGCGGCACGACGCGTCCCCCCTCGGACCACTCACGGGCACAGAGGAGCTCGACGCCGTGACCGAGCCGGCGCAGGGCGCGCTCGCGCTCGCGCCAGCCGTCGACGACGGCGCTGTGGGACACGCGCAGTGCCCGCATCGGTCCCCTCCTGACCGTTCCTCGCCGGACCCGTGGGCCCAGCCGTCCCTCCCCAGGGACCACCGGCGCCAGATCTCCCGGACTGGGCCCCGGCAATCGGATGATATGGGACGATGCTCGCACGTACCGTCGAGATCGGCCGGGGGGGACCGTGACATTTCGTGACTTCCTCATCGTGCTGGGGGCACGGTGGCGGATCGTCGTCCTCAGCCTTCTGACGGTGATCGCAGCCACGGCCGTCCAGACGATGCTGACGCCTGCCGTCTACACGGCCAGCACGAAGATCTACCTGTCGGCCACCGAGCCGGCCGGCTCCGCCGACGGCAAGTCCGGCACGTACGCCGTCCAGGCCTCCGACCTCGCCACCTACCTCGACGTCCTCACCTCGCCGTCGGTGAGCGAGCCGCTGGTCGAGCGCCTCGGCCTGCCGGCCGGCACGCCGCTCGGCCTCTCGGGCGAGGTGTCGCAGACCTCGAACATGATGACGATCAGCTCGACCGGCGGCGACCCGCAGCTCGTGGCCCGCGTCGCCAACGAGGCCGGACCCGTCCTGGCCGAGGTCGCCCGGAAGTTCTCCCCGCTGCTGGCCTCCAACGGGCAGGCGGTCGAGTCCACGACGATCTCGCCGGCGTCGGTGCCCGGCGAGCCGATCTCTCCGAACGCCAAGCGCAACCTGCTCATCGGCGGGCTGCTCGGACTGGCCCTCGGCATCGGCCTGGCCCTGCTCACCCACACGCTCGACACCAAGGTGCGCACCGAGGACGACATCAAGGCGCTGTCCAGGCGTCCGATCCTCGGCGACATCCCGCTCGTCAAGGCGGCCAAGGACGCCACCGGCTTCCTCAGCCTCGAGTCCGACCCGCACGGGCGGCACGCCGAGGCCATCCGCCGGCTGCGCACCAACATCCTCTTCGTCGACGTCACCACCGGCGGCCACTCCTTCGTCGTCACCTCCTCGGTGCCCGGCGAGGGCAAGACGACGACGACGGTCAACCTCGCGCTGGCCATGGCCGACGCGGGCTCGCGGGTGCTGCTCATCGACGGCGACCTGCGCAACCCGTCGGTGGCCAAGGCGCTGGGCCTCGACGGCGGGTTCGGTCTCACGACCCTGCTACTCGGGCACGCCGAGCCCGACGACGTCATCCAGCAGTGGCGCGACAGCTCGCTCCACGTGCTGCCGGCCGGCGCCGTGCCGCCGAACCCCAGCGAGCTGCTCGGGTCGGAGCCGATGGAGCAGCTCTTCGGCAAGCTCGCCCAGCAGTTCGACTTCATCCTCGTCGACAGCCCACCCGTCGTCCCCGTCATCGACGCCGTGCTCATCAACAAGCTCACCCACGGCCTGATCATGGTCGTCGGGGCGGAGAAGACGCGGAAGAAGGACCTCGCCAGCGCCGTCCAGTCCCTCGAGACGGTCGGCGTGCCGGTGGCGGGCTTCGCGCTCAACATGGTGCCGTCCGGTTCCTCGACGGCCCACCGCTACGGCTACTACGGCTACAACCGTGACGCCGCCGCGTCCAAGCCGGCCAAGCCGGGCAAGCCGTCGAAGCCCTCCAGGGCCGAGAAGCGCGCGGCCAAGACCGCCGAGAAGGCCGCGGCCAAGACCGAGAAGGCGGCGGCCAAGGCCGAGAAGGCCGCCCACCACCGGGAGCCCGCCCGCCACGGCTGATCAGGGCGAGGGGCGCAGCAGCCCGCGAGCCACGAGGTCGGCGACGAACGCGTCCACCTGCTCGGTCACGAGGTCGGCGGACTGGTCCCACACGGCGGCCACCCGCGCTCGCCAGTCCTGCCCCGGGGCGCCGGTCGCCGACGTCCAGATCGACGCGGCGACGCCCTCGAGCACGTGGATCGGACCGCCGGGCAGACCCGCGAGCCAGACGGTCAGTCCGTCGGCCGCGACGACGGCCCCGACGTCGTCGCCCGGCACGTACGCCGGGTCGTGCGCCGGGTCGTGGGCCGGGTCGTGCGCCGGGTCGTTCGCCGGGCTCGTGCTGCTCACGAGCCACCCCGACGGCCGCGTCGGCGCAGCTGCTCGCGGACCCCGCGCACCGGCCGGGCGAAGAACTCCGCGACGACCTCGCGGCGCGACACCGGCGTCCCGCGCACGATGCCCAGGTGCTCGACGTTGACGAGGACGGATCGTGCGGCCACCGCGGTCTTGGCGCGCAGCCCGCGGGCGGCTCGCAGCCGGGCCCGCCACTCCTCGACGCGGGTGCCGCCGCGCGCCGCGACCCGCCACAGGTCGTAGGCGGGGTGGTCGACGTGCTCGTCGAGGGTGTCGGTGATGACGGAGAAGGCGAGGTGGGCATCGAGAAGGTCGACCTGCTCGAGAACGGCGGTCCGCTCGGCGTCGCTGGCACTGGTCCAGACGCAGTCGACGTCACGAGCGGCCTTGGCGTCGTTGCCGGCCCGCGCAGCGTGGAGCAGCAGCAGGCAGGCCTGGGCGGGACGTGAGGGCACGGCGCAGGGACGTCCGCCCAGCGAGGTCGCCTGGCGCCCCGACCAGAGGGTCTCGAAGGCGGCCTCCGGCGTCGGGCCGGTACCGGGGAAGAGCCGGTGCACGTCGAGCAGGCCGAAGTCCTCGTGCCGGAAGGTCGCCGAGTGCTCGAACGACGAGCTGTAGGCGAAGGTGTTGATGAGGTCCCAGCCGTGGTCGCGCAGTCCGGACAGGACGGCCGGCAGGTCACCGGGGTGCACGAGGACGTCGGCGTCCGAGTAGCTGCGACGCGGTACGAGGGTCGGGTCGAGCGCCGCACCCTTGACGTGCACGAGGCGAGCGCCGAGCCGGTCGGCGAGATGCTGGACGGCCGCGTGGGCGAAGGCGATCCGCACCTCGTGCGGGATGTCGACGACGATGTCCTCCGCAGCCATCGAGCCAACCCCCATACACTGCGAGCCAACCGGACGATCGCACCCTAACAGCCCGCCCGACGGGGCGGACCGGGGTCCCGAGGATCAGCCCGTGGGGCAGGGGTGGCCGGCCGGAGCGAGAGGGGGTCCCGTGTCGGGTCGAGCCCGGGTGGTCTGGCTGCTCTGCGGGCTCGCGGCGGCGCTCGGCTTCGTCCTCGCGGGGCTGCTCGTCCTGCGCACCTCGCCCGGCGACGCCGTCGACCGCTGGGTGTCCCAGGCCGTGCTCGACGGGCTGCCGGCGCCTCTGCGCCGCGGCCTCGACGCGCTCGCCCGGCCCTGGCTGCTCGTGGCGCTCGCGCCGGTCGACGTGGGGCTGGCCCTGCTCGGCGTCGTCCGGCGAGCCTGGCGACGGGTCGGTGCCGCGG
>JAEWFB010000160.1 GCA_023389095.1 Actinomycetes bacterium | reverse complement strand
GGGCCCCGGAGACGACGAGGACGAGCCAGTACATGGCAGTTCCGATCCGGCCGTCTTGTCGCTGTGCGGGTACGGCTCCCTCGTCCGCAGCGCGGTCTCGCGCGCTCGCCCTCATGGTAGGTGACCGGAGCGCCCGGCCCAAGCCGGCGTCGGCGTCGCCGGAACCGTGTATCAGGAGGGGGTGCCCGCACTACCGTGAGGTGACGGTTCGGTTCGACCACCCGGGACCAGCCATGAGCGGCGACTACCTCGACTTCGACATCGCCCTGACCCACGAGGGCCAGGGGTACACGGCGCACGTGCTCGACTCCCCTGCAGGGCAGGCGTCCACGCCGTTCACCCTGCCGTTCGGCGCGGCCGACCTGGCCCGGTTCATGGTGGCGGTGGGGCCGCCCCGCGTCACGTCGCGGCGGCTCGTGCCGGCGGAGTCCCGGGTCGTCGACGTGCGCGAGTACGGGCGCCGCCTCGCCGACGCGCTGCTCGCCGGTGACGTCGGACGCGCGTTCCGTGACAGCCTCGCCACCGCAACGGCGCAGGGCCGTGACCTGCGGCTGCGGCTGCGGCTCGACGCCGTGCCCGACCTCGACCCGGTCCCGTGGGAGTACCTGTACGACAAGGGACTCGAGCGTTTCGTCGCGCTGTCGCAGGAGACGCCGGTCGTGCGCCTGCTCGACGCCCTCGACCGGCCACCCGTCGTCACGGTGGAGCCGCCGCTGCGGGTCCTCGTCATGGTGAGCAGCCCCTCGGACCTCGAACCGCTGGCGGTCGACCGTGAGAAGCAGCTGCTGCGCGCGACGACCGGGGACCTCGTCGCCGCTGGGCTGCTCGAGGTCGTCATCGTCGAGGACGCGACGCTGACCGCCCTGCAACGAGTCCTGCTCGACGACTACCACGTCTTCCACTTCATCGGCCACGGCGGCTTCGACGAGCAGGCGCAGGAGGGCGTCCTGGTCCTCGAGCACGACGACGGCACCGCGCACCGGGTCAGTGGCGCGCGACTCGGCACCCTGCTCCACGACGCCCGCACGCTGCAGCTGGCCGTCCTCAACGCGTGCGAGGGAGCCCGCACGTCCGGTCGCGACGCGTTCTCCGGGGTCGGGCAGGCGCTCGTGCGGCAGGGCCTGCCGGCGGTCGTCGCCATGCAGACCGAGATCTCCGACCGGGCCGCGCTGGTCTTCAGCCACGAGTTCTACTGGTTCCTGACGCGCGGCCTCGGTATCGACGCCGCGATGTGCGAGGTGCGCAAGGCGATGGCGGTCTCCGACGAGGCGGCCGAGTGGGGCACGGCCGTGCTGCTCCGCTCGGGCTCCGAGCAGCCGTTCGCCTTCATCGGGACCTCTTCTGCCGCAAAGCAGCCCGCCGCACGGGACGCGTCTCGCGACGACCAGCACGCGCGCGACGCCCGCCTCGCCTCGCTCTACACCGCCGCCCAGGGCGCGATCGCCGCCGACGACACGTCGACGGCGCTGCCGATGCTCGAGCAGATCGCGGCCGAGCAGCCCGACTACGCCGACGTCACCGAGCTCATCGAACGAGTCCGGCCCGGCACCTCGGCGACCCCCGGGCCGCAGGCCCGCACCAACCCGCGTCCGCAGACCTTCCCGCAGGAGCACGACCAGCAGCCGGAGCTCGGCGAGCCGGAGGACCGACAGTCCGAACCCACCCGGCCCGAACCCACAGGGCCCGAACCCACACGGCCGGAAACCCAACGGCGACAACGGAACCGGGGGAAGGGCATCGGCCGCTGGGTGCGGCTGGCTCTCTTCGGCGTCGTCGTCGTGCTCGGGATCGTCGCCTGGCGGATGCTCCCCTCCCTGCTGCAGAAGGCCGACCCGCTCGTCGCGGCGGCCTGCGGCACCAGCTCGGTCGACCCCGGCACCACCACGTTCACGATCGGCTGCGCCCCGGTCGCACCGGTCGTCGACGGCTCGTTCGACGACTGGCGCTCGGTGACGGACCACGACATCACCACCCCCGTGCCCGACTTCGCACAGGTCCCCGTCAACGGGCTGTCGGCGAGATGGCAGGCCTTGTGGGACAAGGACGCCCTGTTCGTGCACGCCCGAGTCACCGACCCGACGCACACCGGCGTCGTGGCCGGGCAGCCGGGCCAGTGGTGGCGCGGCGACGCCGTGTCCTTCGAGGTGGGCCCCGACCCACGCGCCCTGTCCGCGTCCGCCCCGCTGCGCAAGGGCAAGGACTTCCACGTCGTGCTCGCGCTCCTCGACGACGGCGACCGCGGAGCGGCAGCCGCGGTCAACGTCGTCGGCACGACCGCCAAGGGCCAGGTCGTCTTCGTCAGCGGTTCGCGGCGCCCGGGGATCGCGGTCGTGGCCCGTCCGACCGACACCGGCTACGAGCTCGAGGCCCGGGTGCCGTGGGCGGAGGTCGGACGGTCGGTACCCCCGGGACGTGGCGAGGTCCTCGGCTTCAACGTCAACGTCAGTGACGCGCGGGGCTCCGGCGCCGGCTGGGCACTGCGGACGATGCTGAGCACCAACGCGGACCGGTCCGCCGCCAACCAGAACCATCCCGGCACGTGGCAGACGCTCGCCCTCGGCGACTCGGGGTGACCGTGCCCGGACGCCTGCACGCCCTGCTCGTCGGGGTCGACGCCTACCCGCCGCCGGTCCCGGCGCTGCAGGGCTGCGTCAACGACGTCACCGTCTTCGCCGAGGTGCTGCGCGGGCGCGTCGGCGACGACGCCCTCGACCTGCTCGTCGTCACCGACGCCGAGGCGACCCGCGAGCGCGTCACGACCGCGTTCGCCGAGCACCTCGGACGCGCCGGTCCCGACGACACGGCACTGTTCTACTTCAGCGGCCACGGCTCGCAGCAGGACACGCCCCCGGAGCTGTGGCCGCTCGAGCCCGACCACCGCAACGAGACCATCGTCTGCGTCGACAGCCGCTCGGAGGGTGGGTGGGACCTCGCCGACAAGGAGCTGGCCGCGCTGGCCGCGGGGGTGGCGGCCTCGGGGTGCCACCTGCTCGTCGTCCTCGACTGCTGCCACTCCGGAGGCGGGACGCGCGACGTCGACGAGGTGGTGCGTCTGGCTCCCGAGGACCGTCGGGTGCGCCCGGCGAGCTCGTTCCTGCCGGGCGCCGTGACACCGTCCGGCGCCTCTCCCACGACTCGCGGGGGCTCCCGGTGGGCCACGCCGGCGGCGCGGCACGTGCTCCTGGCCGCCTGCCGCTCCTCGGAGAAGGCCCGCGAGGTGACGGTCCTCGGGCGCCAGCGCGGCGTGATGTCCGCGGCCCTCGAGGCGACCCTCCTCGCCTCGGACGGCCGGCCCTCCTACCGCGACGTGCTGCGCGCCGTCACCGCCGAGGTGCTCGGACGCGTCGAGGAGCAGCATCCGCAGCTCGAGAGCACGGACGCCTCCGACCTCGACCGGCCCTTCCTCGGCGGCGCCCTCCCCGCGACCCCACGGCCGCTGACGCTGAGCCACCTGCCGGACGGCTGGTCGATCGACGCCGGCGCGGTCCACGGCGTGCCCGAGCCGATCGGCGACGACACGACCGAGCTCGCGGTGTACCCGCTGACGGGCGAGACGTCCGGGGCGCCGCTCGCGGTCGCGAGGGTGACGCGCGTGCTCCCGGACCGCAGTCTGGTGACGCTCGACCCGGAGCTCGACCTGTCGTTCGTCTACCGGGCCGTCGTCACCTCGATCCCCTTGCGGCCGTTGACCGTTCGTGTCATCGGGGATGACGCCGGGACCGCCGCGCTGCGGCGCGCCGCCGAGGAGGCCGACCACACGCTCATCGACCTCGTCCATGCCGGGGAGCCGGGTGCCGACTCCCCCGGGCTCGTCGTCGAGTCGACGCCCGGTGGCTTCGTCATCACCCGGCCCGGGGTGCCGCGTCCGCTCGTCCCCGTCGTGGCCGGCGACGGCCGCGAGGAGCGGACCGTCGCTGCACTCGAGCACGTCGCCCGCTGGCTGCGCCTGTCCACGCTGACCAACCCGGCGACCCACCTGGCCGCCGAGGCAGTCCGCATCGAGGTGACCGCGCCGGAGCCCGGGGGCGGCGCCACCGCGCGCGCCGGCGGCACGCTCGGTATCGCGTACTCGGCCGACGGGGCGCCCCGGTTCACCGTCACGCTGACGAACACGACCGAGGGCCCGCTCTGGGCGGCGCTGCTCGACCTCACCGAGACCTACGGCATCTTCACCGACGCCTTCCCGGCCGGGTCGGTCGCCCTCGGTCCCGGCGAGTCGACGGCCGTCGACCTCCTGGGCCAGGTGTCCGACGCGCTGTGGACGGCCGGGACGGTGTCGGTGACCGACGCGCTCATGCTCGTCACGAGCACCCTCGAGTTCGACCCGCGCACCCTCGAGCAGGACGAGCTCGACGTGACGGTGCCACCCGGTGGCCCACCGGCTCGTGCCGACGACCCGGCGACCTCGCTCGACGGTGTGCTGCGCAGCGTCCGGACGCGCCGTGCGGCCCCGGCCGCCCGCGCCGGGTCCGTGGCCGACTGGCGCACCGACACCGTGCGCGTCGTCACCACGAGGCCGCGGAGCTAAGCAGGATCCAGTCTGTGAGTCTCGATGTGTGCGGGGCCCTACGCTCGAGTGACCCGACGCAGGAGGTCCCATGGCACTGCCCCAGTCCGGCATCTTCGCCCTCGGCACGGTCGCCCACACCTACCTCGAGCTCGACCTGCGCGAGGACGCCGACGCAGGGGCCCTCGCCTCCGCGGTCGCGCAGCTGTGCGCGAGCCGCACGACGATGGGCGGGGTCAACCAGGTGGCCGGGTTCCGCCCGGACCTCTGGCGCCGGCTGTCACCGTCGACGACGCCACCGGACCTGTCCGGTTTCGACGAGCCGGTCACCGGCCGTGACGGGTTCACGATGCCGGCCACCCAGCACGACGTGGTCCTGTGGGTCGCCGGCGGCTCGTACGACGTCGTGTTCGATGCCGTGCTCCTCGCGCTCGCCCGGCTCGACCCGCACGCGAGGCTCGCCTCCGAGACCGCCGGCTGGACCTACCACCGCGACCTCGACCTCACCGGCTTCATCGACGGCACGGAGAACCCGGTGCTGTCCGTCGCGCCCACGCAGGTGCTCGTGCCCGAGGGCCGGCCGGGCGCGGCAGGGTCCGTGCTGCTGCTGCAGCGGTGGGGGCACGACTCCGCCGCGTGGACGGCGCTCGGCGCCGCGGGCCAGGAGCAGGTGATGGGCCGCACCAAGGCGGCGAGCGTCGAGCTCGACGACAAGCCGGAGACCTCGCACGTCGCCCGCACCGACCAGGACACCTACGGCCACATCCTGCGCCGCAACGTCGCCTACGGCACCGTCAGCGACCACGGCACGATGTTCGTCGGCTTCGCCGCGAGCCGGGGCCCGCTCGCCGCCATGCTCGACAGCATGGCAGGCGTCGACGGTCCCCGCGACGCGCTCACCCGGTACACGACGCCCCTGTCGGGCGCCTACTACTTCGTCCCCTCGACCGACGACCTCGTCGCTCTCGCCCCCGAGCCCGACGAGCCCGACGTCGACTGACATCGACCCACCGACGCCCCACGGCTGGAGCCTGGGGTGGCAGCGCGTGGCACGATCGAACGATGGCAGCACTCACCGTGCTCACCAGCGTCGGCCTGACCGACATCGACCACCTGACACACGTCGGCGAGCTGCTGCTCGCCTTCGCGCTGTCCTCGGTCGTCGGCCTGGAGCGCCAGCTGCGCGGCAAGAGCGCCGGACTGCGCACCCAGGCGATCGTCGGCACGGCGTCGGCCCTGTTCATGCTCGTCAGCAAGTACGGGTTCAACGACCTCGTCGGCGTCCCGGGGGTCGCCCTGGACCCGTCGCGCGTGGCCGCCCAGGTGGTCTCGGGCATCGGGTTCCTCGGAGCCGGGATCATCATCACCCGCAGAGGGGCCATCCGCGGGCTCACGACCGCGGCCTCGGTGTGGGAGACGGCGGCCATCGGCATGGCCGCGGGCGCCGGGCTGTTCCTGCTCGCCCTGGTGGTCACGGCGCTGCACTTCGTCGTCGTGCTCGGCTACACCCCGCTCGGGCGCGTCATCGGCGAGCGGGCCCACGCCGAGCGCGACGTCACCGTCACCTACGAGGACGGACGCGGCGTCCTGCGCGACCTGTTGGCCGCCTGCACGGCGCGTGGCTGGGTCATCCGCTCGATGACCGTGCTGCGCGGGCGCCAGGATCCCTCGGGCAGCCCCGACGACCGTGACCTCGTCGCCGTCAGCCTGACGGTGGCCGGCCGCGGGGTGGAGACGGCCGTGGCCACGCTGGGCGACGTCGAGGGCGTCGTGCGCGTCGACCGGGGCGACAGCGAGGAAGAGGACTGACCCTCTCGACGCCGTCGAGACCGACCCGATGTGCTGCGCCAGGCCGGGGAGCTACGCCTCCTCCCGAGTCCCCACGTTTCCTTCAGAAATGCAGAAAGACCGGACGAAAAAGCGTGTCCGGTCTTTCTGCATTTGTGGAGCTGAGGGGACTCGAACCCCTGACCCCCTGCATGCCATGCAGGTGCGCTACCAGCTGCGCCACAGCCCCTTTCGGGTGTCGTCTCCGTGAGGCGACTGCGTAACCATAGCGGGTTCCGCGCCCCGATCCCAAATCCGGTGGTGGAGCGGCCGATCCGGGTCGGCAGGGCCACGGAGGACCCTCGCGGAGCGGACCTCAGACGGTCCAGGGACCGAGGTTCCAACCGCTGATGCGCCACCGCGTCCGCGTCGAGAAGCTCTTGGAGACCTCGACGAGCTCGATCCAGTGGCAGTTGTCCAGGCCGCGGAACACGGCGTCGGAGACGTCCTGGTCCAGCCCGACGAGGTCGCTCGCGGCGACGCGTGCGGAGACCCCGTGCGCGACGACGACGGCCGTCTGGCCGGGTTCGAGCGCGTCGGCCACCTCTCGCAGCGCCGCACCCGCGCGCACCGCGACGTCGGCGCGGGTCTCCCCCGTGACGCCCCGTGGGGCGTCCTCTCCGCGGTCGAGGGCCGCGACGACGTCGGGGTACTGCTCACGCACGTCGTCGGCGTGCATGCCCTGCCACTGCCCGACGTGCACCTCGCGCAGCCGCTCGTCGAGGCGCACCGTCCGCCCGGTCAGCTCGGCGATGGCCTCGGCCGTGGAGGCCGCCCGCTGCAGGTCGCTGGAGACGACGAGCGCCGGCTCGTACGCGGCCAGGTGCGGAGCAGCGGCCTGCACCTGGGCCAGTCCCCGGTCCGACAGGGGCGTGTCCTTGTGGCCCTGCCAGACGCGAGCGGCGTTGTCGACGGTCTCGGCATGGCGGACCAGGACGATGCGCCGTGGCGCGGGTCGGTCGGCGCTCACGCCTCGTCCGACGCGGGCCTGGCGGGCGCGTCGACGCGGGTCAGGTCGACCTCGGGGCAGTCCTTCCAGAGCCGCTCGAGGGCGTAGTACTCGCGCTCCTCCTCGTGCTGGACGTGCACGATGATGTCGCCGAAGTCGATGAGCACCCAGCGGCCCTCACGCTCGCCCTCACGGCGGATCGGCTTGCTGCCGAGCTCGCGGAGGCGGTCCTCGACCTCGTCGACGATGGCACCCACTTGGCGTTCGGAGGCGGCCGAGGCGATGACGAAGACGTCGGTGAGCGGCATCTGCTCGCTGACGTCGATCGCGACGACCTTCTCGGCGATCTTCTCCTCCGCCGCGGCCGCGGCCGCCTTGGCGAGCTGGAGCGAACGGTCTGCTGCGGTCACTGGTCTCCTTGTGGTGCACCGGCGAGCTCGGGCTGCGCGGGCACACCCGAGTAGAGCCGGTACTTGTTGATGTACTGGACGACGCCGTCCGGGACGAGGTACCAGACGGGCTCGCCCCCGGCGACCCGCGCCCGGCAGTCGGTGCTGCTGATGGCCATCGCCGGCACCTCCTGCAGCGTCACGCGGTGCTCGGGCAACCCCTTGTCGGACAGCTCGTGCCCGGGCCGCGTGACGCCGATGAAGTGGGCGAGGTCGAAGAGGAGCTCGGAGTCCTTCCACGACAGGATCTCGGCCAGCGCGTCGGCACCGGTGATGAAGAACAGCTCGGCGCCCGGACGCTCGGCGCGGATGTCGCGCAGGGTGTCGATCGTGTACGTCGGTCCGGGCCGGTCGATGTCGACGCGGCTCACCGTGAAGCGGGGGTTGCTGGCCGTCGCGATGACGGTCATGAGGTAGCGGTCCTCGGCGGGCGAGACGTCCTGGGTGGCCTTCTGCCAGGGCTGCCCGGTGGGGACGAAGACGACCTCGTCGAGACCGAACAGCGACTGGACCTCGCTCGCGGCGACGAGGTGGCCGTGGTGGATCGGGTCGAACGTCCCACCCATGACGCCGAGGCGCATGCTCAGTGGTGCGGTCCGTTCGGGTCGACGCCGGCACCCGGGGCGCCGTGCTGGCGGCGGCGGTTCTGGGCCACCTTGTAGGCGGTGTTGCGGAAGCTCCACGTGATCCCGAGGAGGATGAGGAACACCGAGAAGGCGATGAGGAAGTAGGCGATCACCGGCATGGGAAGCTCGCGGGTGGCCTCCTGGGTCTCGGCGGCCAGGGCGAGGACACGATCAGACATGGGGTCAGCCTATCGCCCGCGCACGGCGCAGCCACGCGTGCCCGACCGAGCCGAACGGCTCGTCCCCGCGCGCGACGGCCGCGAGGACGGCATCGCGCGTGGCCTCGGCGAGCGCCACGACCTCGGGCGGGTAGCCGAGGGAGACCCGGTGCTGCGCGAACTCGTCCTCGTCGTCGACGAACAGGTGCCCCTCGCGGGTGAGCACGACGTCGAGGTCGAGGTCGACCATCGTCACCTCCCACTCCGGACCGTCGGCACCCCAGTGGTCGAGGGCCGGGTCGCGACGCTGCCAGCGTGGCGCGGTCGTCATGTCGACGTAGACGGAGATCTCCTTGTCGTCCGGGTAGAACCCGGCGGCCCAGCCACCGTCGTGCGGGGCGAGCGACACCCAGTCGTGCTCCTCGAGGAAGTCCGCGCCCGGCCGGACGCAGCGGGTGCCCTTCGGTGCGAACCACCAGTGGCCGTGCTCGTCGGCCCCGAGGTACCGGCCGGTCCACTGCCAGTGGGGCTGCTCGCCCCACTTCGTGAAACGACCGGCGACAGGCGTGCCGGGGGCCAGGCCGCCCGGCGGCAGGCCGGCGTCCGTGATGCTGCCCGTACTGCCCCTGCGGGTGCGCTGCGTCACCCGGGGCACGCTAGCGCCGGGGCCGCCGGGGCGCGACAGCAGGCGCACAGCGGCTGAACAGGGCGCACCCATCCGCGGCCGTACCCTTGTACCCATGGTCTGCGAGCTGTCCGTCGTCATCCCGATGTACAACGAGGAGGAGGTGCTCCCCCTCCTCGTGCAGCGGCTACGCCCGATCCTCGACGAGCTCTGCACGCCGTACGAGGTCGTCGCCGTCGACGACGGCAGCACGGACCTCACGGCAGCCCTCCTGCAGCGCTACCACCGCGAGTGGCCGCAGCTGCGGGTCGTCCGCCTGCGCGCCAACGCCGGGCACCAGGCCGCCATCTCGGCCGGGCTCGTCTGCGCGCTCGGCGACTACGTCGTGACGATCGACGCCGACCTGCAGGACCCCCCGGAGATCATCCCCCAGATGCTCGCCGCCGCGAAGGACGACGGCGTCGACGTCGTCTACGGCGTGCGCAACGACCGCTCCACGGACACGTGGTTCAAGCGGGTGTCGGCGCAGTCCTTCTACCGGCTCATCCAGCTGATGTCCCCCACGAGGGCACACGCCGACGCCGGCGACTACCGACTCATGTCGCGTGCCACCGTCGATGCCATCAACAGCCTCCCCGAGCACAACCGGGTGCTGCGGTTCATCGTGCCCGCCCTCAACTTCCCGTCCGACACCGTCGAGTACAAGCGCGAGCAGCGCGCCGCGGGCGACTCGAAGTACCCGCTCATGAAGATGATCAAGCTCTCGCTCGACTCACTCACCGGCTTCTCGACGGCGCCACTGCGGGTGGCGACGTTCGCGGGCTTCGCCGGCGCCGTGCTGGCGGTGCTGCTGTTCATCTACACGCTCGTGTCCCGGGCCCAGGGACACACCGTCGCCGGCTGGACGTCGACCGTTGCCATCGTCTCCGGCGTCGGGGCGGTGCAGCTGGTCTGCGTCGGGATCCTCGGCGAGTACATCGGACGGATGTACTCGCACATGCAGGGCCGTCCGACCTACTTCATCGCCTACGACTCGGTGACGGCCACCGCGCTCGGCCACGGCCCCACCGACACCCCGCTGCCCGCGCAACCGTCGCAGGCCCACCTCTTCGCGCACCCGGCCGACGCGTCGGGGCAGGCCGTGCTCGACACCCCGGTCGATGCTCCGGCAGATGCGCCGGTCGACGCGTCGGGGCGGGTCCCCGCCGACCCGTCCGGCCAGCCCATGCCGGTCGACGAGGGGCGCGGCCCGGCCCAGGCCGGTCAGCTGCGCGGCTGAGCCCGTAGCAGGAGGCTGACGCCGGGCAGCCCGCCGACCGGCAGGTACCGCTCGGCGGTGATGATGGCGCGCAGCCCGAGGTTGACGACGGGGTTGACGTCCTCGAGGTCCGAGCCCGAGATGCTCCGGCGCCGCATCGCGACGACGGGCCGCAGCAGGACGTTCCACGACCGCACGTCACGGACCTCGAAGCCGCCCCGGTCGAGCAGGTCGACCAGGCCCTCGCGGGTGTAGCGGCGCACGTGGTCGACGGCGACGTCGTGGCTCGACCACAGGCGCGGGTCGGCCGGGACGGCGACGAGGTACGTGCCGCCCGGACGCAGGACGCGGCGCACCTCGGAGACCGCGGCGTCGTCGTCGTGGAGGTGCTCGAGCAGGTCGAAGGCGACGACGAGGTCGAGCGAGTCGTCGGCGATGGGCAGGCTCGTCGCGTCGCCGCGCATGGTGGCCAGGCCGCGCTCGTGGGCCACCGCCGCGCCGTCGGCTCCGTACTCGAGCGCCACTGCGTCCCAACCGTGTTCACGCAGCACTCGGGTGTTGCCACCTCCGGCCGCCCCGATGTCGAGAGCGCGCCCGGGAGCGAGCCCTTCGATGGCTCGTGCGAGCAGGTGACGCCGTTCCCGGTACCACCAGTGCTCGTCCTCGAGCTCGGCGAGCTTGCGGACCTCGGTGCCTTCCATGACGGCACATCATGCCATCCCGGTCGGAGCGCGAGCGCCGGCGGTCGGCCGGTCCGACGGATCCCCACCAAGTCGGCAGCGGGCTCCCACCCGCGGTGCAGGAACCGCTCAGCGGACGTGCCCGTCGCCCTCCACGACCCACTTGGTCGTCGTCAGCTCGGGCAGGGCCATCGGCCCGCGGGCGTGCAGCTTCTGGGTGGAGATGCCGATCTCGGCGCCGAAGCCGAACTCACCGCCGTCGGTGAACCGGGTGCTGGCGTTGACCATGACCGCGGCGGCGTCGACCTCGGCGGTGAACCGCCGTGCGGCGCCGCGGTCCTCGGTGACGATGGCCTCGGTGTGCCCGGTGCCGTAGCGACGGATCCGCTCCATGGCCTCGTCGATGTCGTCGACGACGGCGACGCTCATCTCCAGGCCGTGCCACTCGGTGGCGAAGTCGGTCTCGGACGCGAGGTCGTAGGCAGCCCCTGCCGCCTCGGCGTACCCGCTCACCTCGGGAGCGATGTGCAGGCGCACTCCGGCGCCGGCGAGGTCGGTCAGGGTCTTGGGCAGGAAGTCGGCCGCGACGTCGCGGTGCACGAGGAGCGACTCGGCCGCGTTGCAGACGCTCGGCCGGTGCGTCTTGGCGTTGAGGGTGATGGCACGCGCGCTGTCGAGGTCGGCCGCGCGGTCGACGTACACGTGGCAGACGCCGACGCCCGTCTCGATGACGGGCACCGTGGACTCGGTGACGACGGTCTGGATGAGGTCGGCTCCCCCGCGCGGGATGACGAGGTCGACGCGTCCGCGGGCGGTCATGAGGGCCCGTGCGGCGTCGCGGCCGCCCTCCTCGAGGAGGTTGACGGCATCGGTCGGAAGTCCCTGCGCCGTCAACGAGGCCCGCAGCGCCTCCACGAGGGCGTGGTTGGTGCTCGCGGCGGCCGACCCGCCGCGGAGGATGACCGCGTTGCCCGACTTCAGGGCGAGGCCGGCCGCGTCGACGGTGACGTTGGGACGCGCCTCGTAGATCATGCCGATGACGCCCATCGGCACGCGCACCTGACGGATCTGCAGGCCGTTGGCCAGCGTCGAGCCGCGGACCACCTCGCCGACCGGGTCGGGCAGCGCGGCGACGTCGCGCAGCGCCTGGGCCACGGCGGCGACGCGCTGCCCGTCGAGGCGCAGCCGGTCCTGCAGGCTCTCGGACATCCCGCCCGCCCGGCCGCGCTCGAGGTCCTCGGCGTTCGCCGTGACGATCGCCTCCGCCGCGGCGTCGACGGCGTCGGCGAGGGCCAGCAGGGCCGCGTCCTTCTCCGCCCGCGACAGCAGGGCGAGGCGGCGGGAGGCGACGCGGGCGCCGTCGGCCACCCGCGCCACGTGCTCGACGACGGCGGGGTCGATCGTCCGTTCCATGGTCCAAGCGTAGGTCGGCACGGCGTCGTCCCTCGCCTCGTTTCCGCGGGCTGGACCGCCAGACGCAGGGCGCGGCAGCCGTCAGTCGAAGATGCCGCTGTAGGCGTTGAGGGCCGGTTGGCCGCCGAGGTGGGCGTAGAGGACGGTCGAGTCCCTCGGGATCTCGCCGGAGGTGACGAGGTCGACGAGCCCGGCCATCGACTTCCCCTCGTAGACGGGGTCGATGATCATCCCCTCGAGCCGGCCGGAGAGCCGGATCGCCTCGACCGTCGACTCGACGGGGACGCCGTAGAGGTCACCGGCCCAGCCCGGGAGGACGGTCACCTCGTCGTCGCGCAGGTCGCGCTCGAGCCCGATGAGGGTGGCCGTGTGGCGCGCGATGCGCCCGACCTGGTCGCGGGTCTTCTCGAGGGTGTCCGAGGCGTCGATGCCGATGACCCGGCGCGGGCGACCGCCCGCGTCCTCGAGGGCGGCGAAGCCCGCCACCATGCCGGCGTGGGTCGAGCCGGTGACGGTGCACACGACGACGGTGTCGAAGAAGACGCCGAGGGCGCGCTCCTGCTCGGCCACCTCGTAGGCCCAGCCCGCGAAGCCGAGACCACCGAGGGGGTGCTCCGACGCGCCCGCCGGGATCGCGTACGGCCGACCGCCCGCGGCCTCGACCTCGGCGATGGCCTCCTCCCACGAGGGCCGGATGCCGATGTCGAAGCCGTGCGGGTCGAGCCGCACGTCGGCGCCCATGATCCGCGACAGGAGGATGTTGCCGACGCGGTCGTTGACCGGGTCGTCCCAGTCGACCCACCTCTCCTGCACGAGCCGGCAGCCGAGACCGAGCCTGGCCGCGACGGCGGCCACCTGCCGGGTGTGGTTGCTCTGGTAGCCCCCGATCGACACGAGGGTGTCGGCACCGCTCGCGAGCACGTCGGGGACGATGTACTCGAGCTTGCGGGTCTTGTTGCCGCCGAAGGCCAGGCCGCTGTTGACGTCCTCGCGCTTGGCCCAGACCATGGCTCCGCCGAGGTGAGCCGTGAGGCGGTCGAGCCGGTGCACGGGGCTCGGCCCGAACGTCAGCGAGTAGCGCTCGAAGTCGTGGATCGACATGTGGGTCTCCTTGCGGGTCAGGCGTTCTCGGACTCGAGGGTCTCGATGAGGGGGCGGAGGGTCTCCCACGTCTCGTGGGCCACCTCTGCGGCAGCGGCGGCGTCGCCCGCCGCGCAGAGGTCGATGATGCGCTCGTGGAGGGCGACCGACGCGCGGCCCGAGAGCGAGGCGAAGCGCAGCCGCTCGAGGCGGCGCAGCACCGGCGTGAACTGGTCCAGCACGCTCTCGACGGCGGCATTGGCGGCGGCGCGCACCGCGACCGCGTGGAAGGCGTCGTCGGCGCTCACCGCGGCCTCGGCGTCACCGCGACGCAGCGCGTCGGCGAACCGCTCGTTGGCCGCCCGCATGGCCTCGAGGTCGGCCGGGCCGAGCTGCGGCACCGCCTGCTCGACGGCGAGCCGGTGCATCGCGGCGA
>JAEWFB010000102.1 GCA_023389095.1 Actinomycetes bacterium | reverse complement strand
GTGCAGGACCTCCCCGTGCCCTAGCCCGCGGGCGTACGGTCCGCGTCGGCGGCCGGGTGCTCGATCCGCTCCTCGGCGGCGCGCGCCGCGCGGCCCGGGATGAGCAGGGCGACGACCGCGGCCAGGGCTGCGACGCCGGCACCGAGCAGGAGCCCGACGCGGAAGCCGGCCTCGCTCGGCAGCGAGATCCCACCACCGAAGGGGGTGGACAGGTGCGCGAGGACGACCCCGACGACGGCGGCCGACACCGACGTGCCGATCGAGCGCATCAGGGTGTTGAAGCTGTTGGCCGAGCCGGTCTCGGAGAGCGGGACCGAGCCCATGATGAGCGCGGGCATGGCGCCGTAGGCGAACCCGACGCCGGTGTTGGTGACGCACACCGCGACGAGCAGCCCCCACGTCGAGCCCATGAGGGCGACGGCCGAGAGGTAGCCGAGCGCGACCACGGCGGCGCCGACGGCCAGCGTGGTCCGCGGTCCCCGCGCGTGGGACAGGCGGGCGCCGAGCGGCGAGACGAGCATCATCATGAGGCCGCCGGGCGCCATCCACAGCCCCATCTGGAGCATGTCCTGGCCGAGGCCGTAGCCGGTGGCCGTCGGTAGCTGGAGCAGCTGCGGCACGATGAGCGACTGCGCGTACATGGCGAACCCGATGACGACGGACGCCAGGTTGGTCAGCAGGACGACGGGGCGGGCCGTGACCCGGAGGTCGACGAGCGGGTCGGAGGTCCGCAGCTCGAACCAGCCCCAGCCGAGGAGCACGACGACGCCACCGGCGAGCAGGGCGACGGTGCTCGCACTCGTCCAGCCCCAGTCGGCGCCCTTGGAGACGCCGAGCAGCAGGCAGACGAGGCCGATGCCGAGGCCGACCGCCCCGACAGGGTCGAACCGTCCGTGGGCCGTGACCGGGGTGGCCGGGATGACGCGCAGGATGAGCACGGCGATGGCGACGGCGAGGACGGTGGCGCCCCAGAACAGGATC
Organism: Actinomycetes bacterium; assembly: GCA_023389095.1. GTDB lineage: Bacteria > Actinomycetota > Actinomycetes > Actinomycetales > Dermatophilaceae > Monashia. Next base: position 2,239 of record JAEWFB010000102.1, on the reverse strand, counting down.
CGCCAGTTCGCGTACTCGGCGACGGCGGCCGCGACGGGCAGGCCGAGCGCGCCACCGATGCCCATCGAGGCGCTCATGAGTGCGATCGAGGTGCCGAGCCGCTCCGGGGGCAGCAGGTCGCGCATGGCGCTGATGCCGAGGGGCACCAGGCCCATCGCGGCCCCCTGCAGGGCCCGGCCGGCGATCATCGGCACGACGGAGGTGGCCAGGGCGCAGACGAGCGAGCCGGCCACGAGCAGCGCCGAGCAGACGAGCATGACGCGACGCTTGCCGTAGAGGTCGCCGAGGCGCCCGCTGATCGGCGTCGCGACGGCGGCCGCCAGCAGCGTCGCCGTGATGACCCAGGTCGCGTTCGAGGCGGTGGTGTCGAGCAGGCGTGGCAGCTCGCCGATGAGCGGGACGACGAGCGTCTGCATCACCGCGGCGACGATGCCCGCGAAGGCGAGCACGGCCACGACGGCCTGGGTGGCGGCCGGGCGGGGCCGTGGCGTCGGCGGGGTCCCGGTGGCGGGGGAGGCAAGGGTGGTGTCGGTCACGAGTGTGCACTGTACATATGATGTGCATGACGCACAACTCGTGTACGGTGCATCGAGGATGATGCCCCCGGTAGCGTGGGCGTCGACCCGCACGACACGAGCACCAGCACGACACCGGCACGGCGACAGAGGACGAGATGGCCACGGCACGACGACGCGACGAGGCGCTCGAGCTCGAGACGATGCTGCTGTCGCGCTACCTCATCCCGAACCGCCGCTTCTCCGGCCAGCACTCCCGGCGGCTGGAGCGCAGCTGGTACACCCTGCTGAGCCGCATCGTGGCCCAGGGGCCGATGTCGCTGAGCGAGCTGAGTGACGCCCTCGGCCTCGACGTCTCGACGCTCAACCGGCAGACGGCGGCGATGACGAAGGCCGGTCACCTCGAGCGGGTCGCGGACCCCGACGGCGGGATGGCGCGCAAGTTCCGTGCGACGCCCTCCGGCGTCGAGGACCTCGAGGCCGACCGGCGCGCCAACGCCGAGGGGCTCGGGAGGGTGGTCGCCGACTGGAGCGACGAGGACGTCGCCGCCCTCGTCGCCCTCCTCCGGCGGTTCAACACCGACCTCGAGAACCTCGACGGCCGTCCCTGGCCGCGCGCCTGACCGGGGAGCGCCCCTCAGCCGGCCGTGACGGTGAGGGAGACGACGGTGACGCGCCGCCCCGAGTCGCCGGGTAACTCGACCGCCAGCGCCACGTAGCGGGCCGTCGTGCCGAGGGGGAGCGAGCCGAGCCGGGCGCCCGGCCCGATCCGTCCGACGCGTCGGAAGGTGAGGCCGTCGTCGGACACCTCGACGGTGCCGAACCCGGGTGCTGTGCCCCAGTCGACGACGGCCTTGCCGAGGGCGCGGGCCTGCCCGAGGTCGACGACCATGCGGCCCGACCCGGTGACCGCCCAGGCCGTCGAGTCCGACCCGTCGACCGCCGCCGCGGGCGAGGTCATGGTCGGCGGCAGCGGAGAGGTCGGGAAGGTCTGTCGCGCCAGGGCGAGGTCGTCGAGCGGGTAGGGCCGGCCCCCGCCGCGCACCGTGGTGGTGCGGCCGCGCGAGACGGTGGCGCGGCGGCGCTGACCGCCGGCGAAGACGACGTCGACCTGACCGTCGACCCCCTCGAGCCGCACCGTGGCCGCGTCGTCGACGGTGACGACGAGCCCGGTGGACGGGCGTCCACCGCCGACGGCCGAGACCGTCGCGCGCGGTGCCAGCACGACGCCGGACGCGGCCGCGAGCGACACGTGCAGCACGGCGTCGGCGTCGGTGAGGCGCTGCGTCCCCTCGAAGCAGGGCACCGCTCCCGAGGTGGCCATGGCGACGTCGGTGTCGACCGCGTCGCCGGTGAGGTTGACGACGCTGAGCAGCCCGCCGGCGAGCGACGCGGTGACGCCCGGTGCGCCCGGTCGCGGGGCGGACGCGTCGGCGGCGTCGGCCAGGCGGGCGAGGTCGGACGACCGCACGTCGGGCAGGCCCTCGACGACGATGCCGGCGCTCCCGGCGGCGGGGCCCGCCGACAGGGTGAGGACGCTGTCGCCGACCTCGATGGGGTTCGAGCCACCGCGAACGAGGAAGCCGACGCGGTCGTCGATGCCGACCCAGCGCGAGCTGCGCAGCGCGCGCGGGTAGGTCGCCCGCGTCGTCCAGTTGCTCCCGTCGTCGGAGGTCTGCACGGCGTAGGCCCGGCCGGCCGCGGCCTCCCAGTCGATCGTCACC
>JAEWFB010000485.1 GCA_023389095.1 Actinomycetes bacterium | reverse complement strand
GGGCCACGGGAGGCTCGCGGCTGCGCCGGGCCGGCTCGCTCGCGCTGTCGACGGGGATGGCCGCCTGGTACGCGCGCGGCGTCCTACGGGCCCAGCTCGACGCCGTGCGGTCACCCGACGCAGCGACCGTCCGGCGCGCCACCGGCCACGGCATCCGCGGGTTCGTGCCCCTGCAGGGCTCGCTCGTCGCGGGCCGCGGCCGACCGGAGGTGGCCCTGGCGCTCGCGGCGACCGTGCCGGCGGGGCGCCTGGCGATGCGGGTGGTGTCGCCGACGTGAGCCTGCGCTTCGGGTACGGCCTCAACGGGTTCACCGACCACAGCCTCGAGGACGCCCTCGCGCTGCTCGCCGACCTCGGCTACGACGGCGTGGCCCTCACCCTCGACCACGCGCACCTCGACCCGTACGCCCGCGACGTCGCGGCCCGGGTCCGCCGGGTCAGGGCGCTGCTCGACCGGTACGCCCTCGACGTCGTCGTCGAGACCGGCGCGCGGTTCCTCCTCGACCCGCGGCGCAAGCACGAGCCGACGCTCGTGTCCGACTCCGGTCGCGAACGCCGGGTCGACCTGCTGCACCGGGCGGTCCGTATCGCCGCCGAGCTGGGTGCCCCGGTCGTGTCGTGCTGGAGCGGGGTGGCGCCGATCGGGGTGCCCGCCCCCGAGCTGCTGCGACGCGTCGACGAGGGCATTGCGGAGGTCCTTCCGGTCGCCCAGGAGCAGGGCGTCGACCTCGCGGTCGAGCCCGAACCCGGCATGGTGCTCGAGCGCGTCGCCGACGTGCTCGGCCTGCGACGCCGCCTCGGCGAACCCGACCGGCTGCGCCTGACCATCGACGTCGGCCACCTGCGGTGCGTCGAGGACGACGACCCGGCCGCCGTGGTCCTCGGCGCCGGGCCCCACGTCGCCAACGTGCAGATCGACGACATGCGTCGCGGGGTGCACGAGCACCTGCCGTTCGGCGAGGGCGAGGTCGACGTGCCGCCCGTGCTCGCCGCCTTCCGCTCCGTCGGCTATCGCGGCCTCGTGTCGGTCGAGCTGCCCCGCCACTCCTGGGCGGCACCGACGCTGGCCGCCCAGAGCCTGCGGTTCCTCCGTGCCGCCGAACGTGCGGCCGGTGCACTGCCCGCTCGCCGCTCCACCGCCCACCCCGTGCTCCAGGAGGTGTCCACGTGACCACCACCGACCCCGACCTCGCCGACGCGCTCGCCGAGGTGGCGCGCGACCCCGACACCCTCGAGCGCCACTTCACCCCGGCCGCGCGGCTCGCTGTCCGGGCCGGGCGTGACGGCGACGCCGACCGCCGGCTGCTCCTGCTGGCTCTGACCGGGTCCGCCGCCGACGTCGCCCGACGCGTCTCCCGCCTCTACGAGCGCGGCGACACCGCCGAGCGGCTCGCGGTCCTGCGCGCCCTCGACGCCCTGGACGCTCCGGAGCGGACGGGCGCGATCGGCGAGCGCGCGCTTCCCGTCGTGCGGGATGCCTTGCGCACCAACGACACCCGACTCGTCGAGGCTGCCCTCGGCCCCTACGCGGCCCGTCACCTCGACCAGCAGGCGTGGCGCCAGGCCGTGCTCAAGGTGCTCTTCACCGGCGTTCCGGTCGCCTCGGTGGCCGGCCTTGCCGAGCGCGCCGACGCCGAGCTGGCCCGCATGGTCACCGACTACGCCACCGAGCGTCTCGCGGCCGGGCGCACCGTCCCCCCTGATGCCTCGACCGTCCTCGCCGCGGCCCGTGCCGCCGCCACCTCCACCGACACCACCGACACGAACGACCGCTGAGGAGCAGCCATGCGCATCTTCGACCCCCACATCCACATGACCTCGCGGACGACCGACGACTACCAGCGCATGCACGAGGTCGGTGTCCGGGCCGTCGTCGAGCCCTCGTTCTGGCTCGGCCAGCCGCGCACGACCGTCGGCACCTTCTGCGACTACTTCGACGCACTACTCGGCTGGGAGCCGTTCCGGGCCTCGCAGTACGGCATCGCCCACCACGCGACGATCGGGCTCAACCCCAAGGAGGCCAACGACGCCCGCTGTCGGGAGGTGCTCGCTGAGCTGCCGCGCTATCTCGCCAAGGACCGCGTCGTCGCCGTCGGCGAGCTCGGCTACGACAGCATGACGCCCGAGGAGGACGACGTCTTCGCCGCCCAGCTCGCGATGGCCGTGGACCACGCGCTGCCGGCCCTCGTGCACACGCCGCACCGCGACAAGCTCGCCGGCACGCGTCGCACCCTCGACGTCGTGCGGGAGTCGGGGCTCGAGCCGGGCCGCGTCCTCGTCGACCACCTCAACGAGGTGACCGTCGGCGCCGTCGCCGAGTCGGGGTGCTGGATGGGCTTCTCCGTGTACCCCGACACGAAGATGGACGAGGAGCGGATGGTCGCGATCCTGCGCGAGCACGGCCTGGACCGGATGCTCGTCAACTCGGCCGCGGACTGGGGCAACAGCGACCCGCTCAAGACGTGGCGGACCGGCCAGGCGATGCTGCGGGCCGGGTTCAGCGACGACGACGTCGACCGCGTGCTGTGGCGCAACCCCGTCGAGTTCTTCGCCCAGAGCGGCCGGCTCGAGCTGGCCGAGGGCGTCGACGCATCCGGCGCGGGCGAGCTGGTGGGTGCGGGCGCCTCGACGTACGAGGGCAACTCGGTGCTGCGCGGGGCGAGGGAGTAGCCGTGCGCCTCCAGCACGCCGACGGCACGACGGTCCACGTCGCCTACTGCACGAACGTGCACGGCGGCGAGGACCTCGACACCATCGTCGGCCAGCTCGACCGGTTCGCGCTGCCGGTGCGGCAGCACCTCGGCGCCGACGTGCTCGGCGTCGGGCTGTGGCTCAGTGCCCCGGTGGCCCACGCGCTCGCCGGCGATGCCTCGCTGAGTGACCGACTCCGCGCCGAGCTCGACCGGCGCGGGCTCGAGGTCGTGACGCTCAACGGGTTCCCCTACCGCGGGTTCCAGGAGCCGGTCGTCAAGCACCGCGTCTACCACCCGGACTGGAGCGAGCCCGCGCGCCTGCGGTACACGACCGACCTCGCCGACGTCCTGTCGCGCCTGCTGCCCGACGACGCCGCACGCGGCAGCATCTCGACGCTGCCGCTCGGCTGGCGCCACCCGTGGTTCGGCGACCGGCAGGCGCTGGCCGCAGAGCAGTTCGAGCGTCTCGCCGAGCACCTGCACGGGGTGCACGACCGCACCGGCCGGTCCGTCCGCGTCGCCCTCGAGCCCGAGCCGGGCTGCGTCGTCGAGACCGTCGCCGACCTCGTCGAGCGCACCCGCGGCTGGGACCGCGACGTCATCGGCGCCTGCCTCGACCTGTGCCACCTCGCCGTCGGCTTCGAGGACGCCGCCGACGCCCTCGCCGCGCTCGACGCGTCGGGGATCGGCGTGGCCAAGGCGCAGGTGTCGGCAGGGCTGCACGCCGCCGACCCGACCGACCCGGCCACGCGTGCCGCCCTCGCCACCTTCGACGAGGAGCGCTTCCTGCACCAGGTGCGCTCGCGCGACCACACCGGCCTCGTCCGTGCCCGCGACGACCTCGGTGAGGCGCTCGAGGGGCGTCGCGCCCTCTGCGCGCACGCCGACGAGCCGTGGCGCGTCCACTTCCACGTGCCGCTCGGTACCGCGCCCGAGCCGCCGCTGGCAGCGACGACCGACGACCTGCGCCGCTCCCTCGACGCGCTCGTCGGCGGCGCCACCGCCCGCACCGACCACCTCGAGGTCGAGACGTACACGTGGACCGTCGTGCCCGAACGGCACCGGCCCCGTGACGACGCCGGCCTCGCCCGCAGCATCGCCGGCGAGCTCGCCTGGCTGCGCGACACCCTCATCGACCTCGGCCTCAAGGAGCCTGCATGAAACCCGTCCTCCTTCTCGACGTCGTCGGCCTGACGCCGCGCGCCCTTCGCGACATGCCGCGGCTGCAGCGCCTCGCCGCCGGCGGCGCGCAGTCGACGCTCGGCACCGTGCTGCCCGCCGTGACGTGCTCGGTGCAGTCGACCTTCCTCACCGGACGCCCGCCGGCCGAGCACGGTGCGGTCGGCAACGGCTGGTACTTCCGCGACCTCGGCGAGGTCTTCCTCTGGCGCCAGCACAACGCGCTCGTGCAGGGCGAGAAGGTGTGGGACGCACTGCGTCGCGCCCACCCCGGCGCCCGCGTGGCCAACGTGTGCTGGTGGTACGCGATGGGGATGGACGTCGACTCGCTCGTCACGCCGCGGCCGGTCTACCACGCGGACGGCCGCAAGTCGCCGGATTGCTACACCCGCCCGGCCTCCTTGCACGACAGGCTGACCGACCGGCTCGGACCCTTCCCGCTGTTCCAGTACTGGGGCCCGACCGCCGCGATCGCGTCGTCGCGCTGGATCGTCGAGGCGACGCGGATGCTCCTGCCCGAGCACGACCTCACCCTCGCCTACGTGCCGCACCTCGACTACGACCTCCAGCGGTTCGGCCCGTCCTCGCCCGAGGCGCGCGCCGCCGCCCGCGAGCTCGACGACGTGCTCGCCCCGCTCCTCGACGACGCCGAGCGGCTCGGCGTCACGGTCCTCGTCGTCAGCGAGTACGGCATCACCGAGGTCGACCAGCCCGTCGACGTCAACCGCGTGCTGCGTCGCGAGGGGCTGCTCGAGGTGCACACCCAGGCCGGCATGGAGTACCTCGACCCGTGGGCCTCGCAGGCCTTCGCCGTCGCCGACCACCAGGTGGCGCACGTGTACGTCCGCGACCCCGGGCGGCTCGAGCAGGTGCGGACGCTGCTCGCGGCGGTCCCCGGCGTCGACCTCCTCCTCGACCGGGCCGGGCAGGCCGAGCACGGCCTGGACCACGAACGCAGCGGCGACCTCGTGCTCGTCGCCGAGCCGCGGGCCTGGTTCACCTACTACTACTGGCTCGACGACCGGCGCGCGCCCGACTTCGCCCGCGGCGTCGAGATCCACCGCAAGCCCGGCTACGACCCGGCCGAGCTCTTCTTCGACCCGGCCGACCGCTCGGCCAAGGCGCGTGCCGCCCTGTCGCTCGTGCGCAAGAAGGCCGGCCTGCGCTACGCCATGAATGTGGTGCCGCTGGACCCGCGGTGGGTCAGGGGCAGCCACGGCCGCCTGCCCACGGACCCCGAGGACGGGCCGGTGCTCATCGCCTCCGACCCCGCCCTGGGCGGCCTGCAGCGTGAGACGGTGGCCGCGACGGACGTCCACGACCTCGTGCTCGAGGCCGCCGGCGTCGCCGTCACACCCGTCGCCGTACCTGACGCCGAGACCGTCGCCGCGTCCTGACCACCCCTCACCCGCTCGACCACCCCTCGCCAGCTCGAACCGCTCGACCCGAACAGCGCCAAGGAGACTCACATGGCACGACCGATCACCCTCTTCACCGGCCAGTGGGCCGACCTGCCCTTCGAGGAGGTGTGCCGCCTCGCCGGGGAGTGGGGCTACGACGGCCTCGAGATCGCCTGCTGGGGCGACCACTTCGAGGTCGACCGCGCCCTGACCGAGGACGGCTACGTCGAGTCGCGCCTCGAGATCCTCGCCAAGCACGACCTCGAGGTGTGGGCGATCTCCAACCACCTCGTCGGCCAGGCCGTGTGCGATGACCCCATCGACCAGCGGCACCAGGACATCCTGCCCGCGGCGGTCTGGGGCGACGGCGACCCCGAGGGCGTCCGGCAGCGGGCCGCCCAGCGGATGGCCGACACCGCGCGCGCCGCGGCGAAGCTCGGCGTCGACACCGTCATCGGGTTCACCGGCTCGGCCGTGTGGAAGTACGTCGCGATGTTCCCGCCGGTCTCCGACGCCGTCATCCAGGAGGGGTACGCCGACTTCGCCCGGCGCTGGAACCCGATCCTCGACGTCTTCGACGAGGTCGGGGTGCGGTTCGCCCACGAGGTGCACCCGAGCGAGATCGCCTACGACTACTGGAGCACCGTCGCGACGCTCGAGGCCATCGGGCACCGGGAGGCGTTCGGCCTCAACTGGGACCCGAGCCACATGGTGTGGCAGGACCTCGACCCGGCTGCGTTCATCTGGGACTTCAAGGACCGGATCTACCACGTCGACTGCAAGGACACCCGCAAGCGGATCGGCAACGGCCGCAACGGTCGTCTCGGATCGCACCTGCCCTGGGGCGACCCGCGCCGCGGCTGGGACTTCGTCTCGACCGGCCACGGCGACGTGCCCTGGGAGGACTGCTTCCGCACCCTCAACGCGATCGGCTACGACGGCCCGATCAGCATCGAGTGGGAGGACGCCGGCATGGACCGTCTCGTCGGAGCCCCCGGTGCGCTCGAGTACGTCCGGGCGCTCAACTTCGAGCGCCCCGAGGCCGCCTTCGACGCCGCCTTCAGCAGCGGCAGGGACTGAGGCACTCGCGCACCGCCGAACCGCCATGGGCCGGGGCTACCCTCGGCCCATGGCCATCGACGGCAGCCGTCCACTCGTCCAGGTCGCGATCCACGCCGACGACCTCGCGCGAGCCACCGCGTTCTACACCGACCTGCTCGGGAGCGGTCCGGTCGCCTCGTTCGAGCCGCCGGGCCTCGTCTTCTTCGACCTCGACGGCGTCCGGCTGCTGCTCGACCGCGGTGCCCCCACCGGCCTGCTCTACCACCGGGTCGACGACATCGATGCCACGGTCGACCGGCTGCGCGGGGCCGGCGTCTCCGTCGAGTCCGAGCCGCACGTCATCTTCGGCCACGACGACGACACGCTCGGCCCGGCCGGCACCGACGAGTGGATGGCCTTCGTCACCGACCCCGAGGGCAACCTCGTCGGCCTCGTCGAGCAGCGCCCCCGCGCCTCCTCCTGATCGGCACCGAGTCAGCCGAGAAAGTCGTGGACGCCTGTCGATTGCCACTCGCGGCGTTCGTGTAGAGGGTGAGAGCAGGCGAACCGTCCCGCTCCGCACCTCACGACCGAGAGGCACGACGATGACGACCACGGCTTCCACCGGTTCGACCACCGGCACGACGACTGCGACAGGCACCCCGATGCGGACCTACCTCATCACGCTCTACTCCCCGGACGGACCGACGCCGCCGCCGGAGGTCCTCGGCCCGATCATGGCCGAGCTCGAGACGATCAACGCCGACATCCGGGCGGCCGGCGGCTGGGTCTTCGCCGGCGGTCTCGGCGACCTGTCCGCGGCCACGACGATCCGCACGAGCGGCACCGGCGAGGCCGTGCTCACCGACGGCCCGTTCCTCGAGGCCAAGGAGCACCTCGGCGGGCTCACCATCGTCCGGGCGCCCGACTACGACGTCGCCCTCGGCTGGGCGCAGCGCACCGCGAAGGCCACCGGGCTCGCCGTCGAGATCCGCCCCTTCGTCGACATGGACGACCCGGGTCAGCGGCCCGAGGCCGGCTGAGCACGACCCGGCGCGCGCACCCACCCATGCCGGTCACCACCGACGACATCGCCCAGCTGTTCCGGCAGGAGCACGGCCGGGCGGTGGCGGTCCTCATCCGCGTCCTCGGCGACATCGACCTCGCCGAGGACGCGGTCCAGGACGCCTTCACCGTCGCCGTCGAGCGCTGGCCCCGCGACGGCCTGCCCCCGAGCCCGGCCGGATGGATCATCACGACCGCGCGCAACCGGGCCGTCGACCGGCTCCGGCGCGAGGCCCTGCGCGACGGCAAGCACGCCGAGTCGGCCCTGCTCACGGCGTCCGACGACACCCTGCACGACCACTGGAAGGAGGGCCCCGTGCGCGACGACCGCCTGCGGCTCGTCTTCACGTGCTGCCACCCGGCCCTCGCCCCCGAGGCGCGCGTCGCCCTGACGCTGCGGCTCCTCGGTGGCCTCACCACGCCCGAGATCGCCCACGCCTTTCTCGTGCCCGAGGCGACGATGGCGCAGCGGATCGTGCGGGCCAAGAAGAAGATCCGCGACACCGGCATCCCGTACCGGGTGCCCCGCGACGCCGACCTTCCCGACCGGCTCGCCTCGGTCCTCGCCGTCGTCTACCTCGTCTTCACCGAGGGGCACACCGCAAGCTCGGGTGACGACCTCGGCCGGCCCGACCTCGCTGCGGAGGCGATCCGGCTCGGCCGGGTCCTCGTCGAGCTGATGCCCGACGAGCCCGAGGCGGCGGGGCTGCTCGCGCTCATGCTCCTCACCGAGGCCCGGCGCCCGGCCCGCACCGACGCGTCCGGCGCGCTCGTGCGCCTCGCCGACCAGGACCGCGCCCGCTGGGACCACCCGGCGATCGCCGAGGGCCACGCGCTCGTGCGGGCCTGCCTGCGACGCGGCGCGCCCGGTCCCTACCAGCTGCAGGCGGCGGTCAACGCCGTGCACACCGACGCCCCCAGCGCCGCCGACACCGACTGGCGCCAGGTCGTCGCCCTCTACGACCAGCTGCTCGTCGTCGTGCCGACCGACGTCGTGCGGCTCAACCGAGCCGTCGCCGT
>JAEWFB010000047.1 GCA_023389095.1 Actinomycetes bacterium | reverse complement strand
CGTGCTCCTGCTCGGTGTCGCGCTCGTCGTCGCCGACGCGAACACCCGCAACGCCCTCGTCGAGTGGGTGCTCAAGGGGGCCGACGTGCTCGACCTCGGCGTCTTCGGCCGCGACACCGGCGTCAAGCACTTCACCGGCGAGGGCGCCGTCGTCAAGAACGCGGTCGTCAACTGGGGCCTCGGCGCGATCGCCTGGCTCGCCGTCGGCCGCGCCGTGCGTCGCCTGCTCACCCTCGGCGCGCACTGACGAGTGACCTGCGAGGGGGCTCGTCCTGCGCTACGCTGCCTTTGCAAACACTGTTCGCAAAGGAGTCGTCATGAGGATCCTCTCGCTCGCCCCGGGCACCCGCGGCGACGTCGCCCCCGCCGCCGGCCTCGGCCGGGCCTTCGCCGACGACGGGCACGAGGTCACCATCGTGGCCGGCGCCGAGCACGCCTCCCTCGTCACCGAGGTCGGGTGCGCCCACGCACCGATCGATGCGCCGATGACTCCCCCGGGCGACGAGGCGGGCGTGCGCGCCTACCTCGATGCCCTCCGTCGCTACATGGACGCGGCGGCGACGTCGGCCCTCGCGGCCCTCGACCCGGACCGACCGTTCGACGTCGTGCTCACCAACGCGATCTCCCCCTACGGCCACGACATCGCCGAGCACCTCGGGGTGCCGTCCGCGGCCGCCCTGCTCCAGCCCGCGGAGCCGAGCGTCGCCTACCCCCCGATGATCGCCAGCGCCCGAGAGCTCGGCGGGCCGGGCAACCGGCTGGCCGGCCGTCTTGCCGAACGGGTCCGGACGCCGTACGACCCCGCCTGCGCCCGGGTGAGGTCGGAGCTGGGCCTTCCGCCCGAGAGCCGGGCGGCCGCGCAGCGTCGGCGCCGCCGCGACGGGCTGCCCGTGCACCACGGCGTCAGCCCGGCGGTCCTCCCCCGCCCCGACGACTGGTCGGAGCGACTCGTGCTCGACGGGTTCTGGTGGTACCCGACCCCGGCCGACTGGCAGCCTCCCGCCGACCTCGCGGCCTTCCTGGACTCGGGCCCCGCTCCGGTCGTGGTCACCCTGGGCAGCCTGCCGCCCGGCAGCGGCACGGCAGCGCAGGTCGAGGCCGCCTTCCGGCCGGGACGGCACCGCGTCCTCCTGCAGGGCGACGCGCTCGTGGGCGTCGCCGAGCGCCTCGCCGCCGCCCTCGGGACGGACCGGGTCGCCCACGCCGGCGACGTGCCTCACGCGTGGTTGCTGCCGCGGGCCTCGGCCGTCGTGCACCAGGCTGGTGCCGGCGTGACGTCGGCGACGCTGCGGGCCGGCGTCGCGTCGGTGCCGGTGCCGATGCACACCGACCAGCCGTTCTGGGCACGCCGCCTGCGCGCCCTCTCCGCCGGCACCGAACCGGTGCCGATGAAGCGCCTCACCTCGCAGACCCTCGCGGCGCGCGTCGACGAGGCCAGGTCCTCCAGCGAGTTGCGCGACGGGGCGGCACGCGTCGCCCGGGCCCTGGCCGACGAGGACGGCAGCGCGCCCCTTCGCCACTGGCTCCGCGATCTCGACGGCGCGGCGCAGCGCCACCGATGAGAGCAGGTGCCGTGGACGACGACGTCATCTGGTTGCGTCCGGAGCAGTCGGCCGTGGGCCGCCCGGCGCGGCACACCCGGGCGGCGATCACCGACGCGGCCGTGCGCATCGGGGACGAGCACGGTCTCGGCGCGGTCACCATGCGCAGCGTGGCCGCGGCCCTGGGCACCGCTGCCGGATCTCTCTACCGCCACGTCACCGGCCGTGACGAGCTCGTCGACCTCATGGTCGACCGCGTAGCGGGAGAGTACGACCTGCAACCGCCGACGGGCACCTGGCTCGACGACCTCGCCGGGCTGGCGGTGCAGGGACTCGCGATCCACCGCCGCCACCCGTGGCTCGGTGACATCGTCACCCCTCCCGTCCCGGGGCCCCACGGGCTTGCCGTGACCGAGCGCTGGATGGCCGCCCTCGCCGATCACCCCGCCCCGGACAGCGACAAGCTCGTCGCGTTCGCGGTGACCAACGCGCTCCTCGGCGCCTTCGCTCGTACGAGCTACGGGGCCGACGCCACCCGCGCCCGGGCACAGGCCGCCTACCTCGCCCGGGTGGTCGCCGGGGGTGGGCACCCCCGACTGGCCGCCCTGCGTCCCGAGGGACCGACCGACCCGGAGCAGGTGTTCCCGGAGGTCGTTCGTCGCACCCTGCGCGGCCTGCTCGAGAGTTGACCGGCGCCGCCGGGCCCCCACGGAGCCCGGCGGCGGGTGCTCACTCGCGGCGCGATCGGCGCCGGTCGATGACGCGGGTGCGCACGAGGTTGCGCGCCGTGCCCCACACGCCGTGGCGGAAGAGCAGGACGATGACGACGAAGATCGTGCCGGTGATGAGCCCGATCCCGTCGAAACCCGAGCTGGCGAGGAAGTCCTCGAGGACGACGACGATCGCGGCGCCGACCAGGCCGCCCCACAGCGTGCCGATGCCGCCGAGGACGGTGATGAGCACGACCTTGCCCGACGTCGTCCACATCAGCTCCTGGAGCGAGGCGAACTGGTGGCTGATCGCGAAGACGCCGCCCGCGAGGCCCGCGAGCCCGGCCGAGATGACGAACGCCTTGATCTTGTAGACCTCGACGTCGTAGCCGAGCGCCCGCGCGCGGGCCGGGTTGTCGCGGACGGCGGTCAGGACGCGTCCGAACGGTGAGTTGACGACGCGCCAGGCCAGCAGCAGTCCGACGACGATGACCGCCGCACCGGCGTAGTAGAAGTAGAAGGAGTCGGTCTCGACCGCCTCGATGCCGAAGAAGCTCTGCGGGATGCCCTGCAGGCCGTTCTCGCCTCCGGTCAGCGACCGGGCCTGGTTGGCGATGAAGTAGAGCATCTGGGCGAAGGCGAGGGTCACCATCGCGAAGTAGATGCCGGTGCGGCGCACCGACAGGTAGCCGATCGGCCACGCGATGAGCATCGAGAACAACGCGCCCCCGAGGACCGCCACCGGGAAGGGCACGCCCCAGTGGATCGCGATGAGACCGGTGCAGTACGCCGACCCGCCCCAGAACGCGGCGTGCCCGAAGCTGAGCAGGCCGGTGAAGCCGAGGAGCAGGTCGACGCTGATCGCGAACAGACCCCAGCAGAGGATGTCCATCGCGACGGGTGGGTAGACCCAGTACGGCAGCAGGACGAGGGCCGCCAGGCCCGCGAGGAGCAGCACGTAGCGAACCGGGCTGCGGCGCGACAGGATCGAGGGCTGGGCGAGGTCGACGTCGACCTTGCCGGTCAGCTGGGTGCTCATGCGACCTCCTCCCGCCCGAAGAGCCCCGAGGGCCGGACGAGGACGACGACCGCCATGAGGACGAAGATGACGATCTGGGCGAACGCGGGGGC